>NZ_JBFULV010000025.1:0-76407 GCF_054049715.1 Rhizobacter sp. P5_C2
CGCCGGTCGCGTTCCGCATCGGTGCGCCGGCCACCGCCGAGTTCCCGTTCGCGCTGTGGGACCGCCTCGCGCGCGACACCGTGGCAGCGCGCCGCCGGGCCTTGTCGCAGTACACCGACCCGGCCGGCGAGCCGGTGCTGCGCGAGGCCGTCGCCCAGTGGCTGCTGGTGTCGCGCGGCATCCGCTGCGATGCGTCTCAGGTGCTGGTCACGTCGGGTTCACAGCAGGCCATCGACCTGATCGGCCGGCTGCTGCTGGACCTGGGCGACGAGGTGATGGTCGAGGACCCCGGCTACCCGGGCATCCGCGCCAACCTGCTCGGGCAGGGCGCGGTCGTGCGGCCGGTGCCGGTGGATGCCGACGGGCTGTGCATCGCGCAGGGCGCGGCCCGCTGGCCGCAGGCGCGCATGGCGGTCGTGACGCCGACGCACCAGTTCCCGATGGGCGTGCGCATGAGCCTGGCGCGCCGGCTCGCGCTGCTCGAGTGGGCGCGCATGCGGCGGGCGTGGATCGTCGAGGACGACTACGACGGCGAGTTCCAGTACGGCGCGCACCGCATGCCGGCGCTGTGCAGCCTGCCGCAGTCGGAGCGGGTGCTGTACGTCGGCACCTTCTCGAAGACGCTGCACCCGGGGCTGCGGCTCGGCTTCATCGTGACGCCGCTCGCGCTGGCGCCGGCGTTTGCCGGGGCCAAGGCAGTAACCGATCGGCACAGCCCCGGTGCTGCGCAGGACGTGCTGGCGCGCTTCATCACCGAAGGCCACCTGCTGCGCCACCTGAGGCGCATGCGCGAGTTGTATGCGCAGCGGCAGGCGCTGGTGATCGAGGCGCTGGCGAAGGCGAGCGGTGGTGCGCTGCGGCTCACGCCGAGTGCGCAGGGCATGCACCTGGCGCACGAGGACGAGGCGGGCCGGGCGGACGAGCCGCTGTCGGCGCGGGCGCAGGAGGGCGGCGTGTACCTCGCGACGCTGTCGCGCTACGCGATCGAGGCGCCGCGGCGCGGGTGGCTGTTCGGGTATGCGGGGTACGACGAGGCGGCGTTGAAGGCCGCCGCGCGGACGGTGGGCGCCCTGTTCAGGCGCCCCGTCAATGCAAGGTGATCGGAATGTCCGGCCCCTTGCCCGTCGAGATCGTCATCGCCTGGCGCGTGCTCCAGCCGGTCGACCAGCGCGCGAACTCGGCGGCCGGCATCGGGCGGCCCATGTGGAAGCCCTGGGCCTCGTCGCAGGCCAGTTCGCGCAGCAGCTCCCAGACTTGCGCGTTCTCGACGCCCTCGGCCACCACCGTGAGCCCGAGGCCGTGCGCCAGGTCGATCGTCGAGCGCACGATGCGCGCGTCGTCCAGGTCCTTCTCCATGTTGATCACGAAGGACTTGTCGATCTTCAGCTCGTCCACCGGCAGCCGCTTCAGGTACGCGAGCGACGAATAGCCGGTGCCGAAATCGTCGATCGACAGCCGGAAGCCCAATGCGCTCAGCTTGTCGAGCGTGGCCTGCGCGCGCTGCGGGTCGTCCATGATCGCGCTCTCGGTGATCTCGAGGCAGAAGGCCTCGGCCGGCACCGAATGCCGCACCAGCAGCGCGTCGAATTTCTGCGGCAGCTCCGGGTCGAGCAGGTCGCGCGTCGACAGATTGACCGAGATCGTCAGCGTCTGCCCGCTGTCGTGCAGCCGCTTCCACATCTGCGCGGTCTGCTCGAAGATCCACAGCGTCAGCACCCGGATGAAGCCGGTCTGCTCGGCGAACGGGATGAACTCCATCGGCGGCAGCAGCCCGCGGCGCGGGTGCTGCCAGCGCACCAGCGCCTCGGCACCGACCACGCGCGCATTGTTCAGCGCCAGCTTGGGCTGCAGGTACAGCCGCAGCTCATCGTGGTCGACCGCGTGGCGCAGCTCGCTCAGCAGCGACAGCGTCTGCGAGCTCGCGGCGTCGAGCGCCGGGTCGTAGACCATCGGTCCGTCGTGGTGGCGCTTCGCGATGTACATCGCGACCTCGGCGCGGCTCAGCAGCACGTCGGCGTCGTCGGCATGCTGCGGCCAGTTCGCGAGGCCCAGGCTCGCGCTGATGTCGACCGTCTGGTCTTCCAGCGTCAGCGCGGCATCGAAGGCCTGCTGGATGCGCTTGGCCACGGTGCCGGTCAGCGCCAGGTCGGTCGCGGGGTCGAGCCCGGCCAGCAGCACCGCGAACTCATCGCCGCCCAGCCGCGCGACCAGGTCGCCGCCGCGCACCGCCTGCTGCGTCAGCCGCTCGGCCACGCCGCGCAGCAGCAGGTCGCCGAAGCGGTAGCCAAGCACGTCGTTGACATGCTTGAAGCGGTCGAGGTCGAGCATGATCACCGACACCGTGCGGCCGGCCTTCCCGGCCGCGACGATCGCGTCGCGCACCGCGTTGCGGAACTGCAGCCGGTTCGGCAGCGCGGTCAGCGGGTCCCAGTAGGCGAGCTTCAGGATCTCGTCCTGCTGCTCGCCGATGTTCTCGCGCATGCGTTCGAACGCGCGGGCCACGTCGCCCAGCTCGTCGCTGCGGTCCAGGCCGCGCAGCGGCGTCGAGTAGTCGCCGGCGCCGAGCCGTTCGGCCGCGGTCGCGAGGCGGCGCAGCGGCGTGGTCACGTGGCGCGCGGTCAGCACGCTGCCGATGCCGAACACCAGCACGCTGACCAGCGTCAGCGCGGCCAGCCCCAGCTGCAGCTGGCGGTAGGGCGCGACCGCATCGTCGACCGAGCGCAGCAGCAGCGCCGAGACGGCGGCGCCGTCGTGTTCGGCGAGCATCACGGTGCGGCCGCTGTATTCGTTGTCGAGCAGGCTCAGCGTCATCGCCGCCGAGCTGGCGGCTTCGGTGCGGCCGTTCACGCGGTCCAGCGACAGCGCGGCCTGCTTCTCCAGCGGGTCGCGCGTGGCCAGCGGCAGCGTCGAGACCGCGGTGGACCATCTGGCCGACGCGTCGGCGCGCACCTGCAGGCTGACCTGCAGCGACGACAGCGCGTGCATGTCGTCGACCAGCCGCTGGWCGATCGGGAAACCCATCAACACCCAGCCGACGACGACGGGTGCGCGCATCGGCACCATCACCAGCTGGAACGGGCGCTGGCCGAGCACGACGATCTCGCTGGCGCGCTTGGACGCGAGGGCCCGCGCGGCCAGCCGCTGCGTGACCGGCAGCAGCTCCTGCAGACCAGGCTGGGCGGCGGCGCGCAGGTGGAATTCGGTGTCGAGCAGCGCGGTGACGGTGGCGCCGATGCGCTCGCCGTGGTTGGCCAGCACTGACGCGATGGTGTTGGCATCGTTGCTGCTGACGGCGGCGCGGAAGCCGTAGTCGGCCGCCAGCAGGCTCGCGCCTTCGGCGAGCTTCTGCGCGTTCTGGTCGAGCACGCGGGTCAGCACGCGTTCGCCGACCTGCAGCTCTTCGGTGATCGAGGCCCGCGCGTTGCGGTCGATGCTGGCGCGGATCGCGAAGAAGCTCGCGGCCTGCACCAGCAACAGCAGCCCGAGGAACAGCACGACGATGCGCGTGCCGAGCGAGCTGCCGATCCAGCGCGGCCACTGGGTCGGGTGCAGCAGGGCGCTTAGCGGTGTCGGCGTCATGGGGCGCTCCCCGCGGCCACCGGCAGCTGGAGGCCGGCGTTGAGGTCGGCCGCGCCGATCGCGAGCGCCTGCGGCGCCGGCTCCTGGCCGGGCGCGACGCCGGCGTGCCAGCCGCGCAGCCGGTAGCTGCCGGGCGGGATGCCGTCGAGGCGCGCACGGCCGTCGGCGCCGGTGCGGGCGTGGTACGGCGTGTCGACGACGACGACCCAGGCGCTCATCTGGTCATGGATGTTGCAGCCGAGCACCGCGGCACCGGGCTTGTCGAACACCACCGGCGCATTCGGCACGCCGGCGTAGAGCTTCAGTTCGAAGGTCTTGATCGGCGAGAACGAGTAGACGTGGTGCCGCACGGTGTCGAAGTTCGGGAAGGTGACCGGCGTGCCGACCGTGACGACGGTCAGCGACGGGTGGAACTGGCGCTTGCTCTGCGAGATCTCGACGCCGGCCATCGGCTTGACCGGCAGCTTGCCGCCGGCGGGCTCCAGCATCACCACCGCGTCGACCAGCGGGCGGCCCGCCGGATCGGCCACCGCGACGCTGACGACGGCGCCGTGCGCGGCGGCGGCCAGCGACAGCGCCGTGGCGCAGAGGCTGTGTCGGGTCAGGGAGGGAAGGCGCAAACGCATGGTGGGCGGGAACTCGGGGTCGATGGGAACCGGTGCAGCGAAAGCCGCATCGTCTTCGGATATCGGCGGGCCATCGACCGACTGAAGCCGACGCTACCCCGGCAGCGCCGCCGAACGTGCACTGCGGCATCCGACGCCCGGCCTGCGCGTGCTTTGCATCACGCTTCGGGCCGCCGCAGGCGTCGGGTCAGCAAACGCTTACGTTTCGGGCGTGTTGCGTCGTCCGGGGGCGTTTAGGCTGTGAGCCCCCGGTTTTGGATATAGATCTTGTCGACCTCCTCACGACGCGCCCGCCTGGTGGCACCCTGGTTGATGTTCCTTGCGGCCTGCGGCGGCAGCAGCGATTCCGGCACGGCCGACGCCGCCACGCCGGCACCGCCCCCCGCGGCCTCCGGCACCTGCGACATCCTCGATTTCAACGCGCAGATGCTGGCGCGCATCAACGCCTTCCGCGCCAGCGCGCAGAGCTGCGGCACGTCGGGCAACTTCACGGCGGCGCCGGCGCTGGCCTGGAACGACAAGCTGACGCAGGCCGCCGCGGGCCATTCGCAGGACATGGCGACGAAGAACTACTTCTCGCACACCAGCCAGGACGGCCGCAGCGTCTCCGACCGCGTCGCCGCGGTTGGCTACACCTGGAGCCAGCTGGGCGAGAACATCGCCGCCGGCCAGAACAGCATCGACAGCGTGATGACCACCTGGCAGAACAGTGCCGGGCATTGCGCGAACCTGATGAGCAAGAACTTCACGCAGGTCGGCGTGGCCTGCGTGCCGGGCGCGACCGGTGCCGCCTACAGCCGCTACTGGACGATGGACCTGGGCAAGCCCTGAGCTTGGCTGCGTTTCAGGCGGCGCTCGCGATCACGCCGCCACCGAGGCAGACCTCGCCGTCGTACAGCACGGCCGACTGCCCGGGCGTCACGGCCCACTGCGCGCTGCCGAAGTTCAGGTTGAAGCCCGCCGCGCTGCCGCCATCGAGTGCGCAGCCGGCATCCGCTTGGCGGTAGCGCGTCTTCGCGGCCATCGCGCCGGGCTGCGGCGCCACGCCGGCCACCCAGCTCGCATCGTCCGCCGTCAGCGCATGCGACTGCAGCCACGGATGCTCATGCCCTTGCACGATGTACAGCGTGTTGGCCGCCATGTCCTTGCGGGCGACGAACCACGGCGCGTGCTCGCTGCCGCCCTTCGCGGCGCCCTTGTCCTTCAGCCCACCGATGCCGATGCCCTTGCGCTGCCCCAGCGTGTAGAACGACAGCCCGACGTGCTCGCCGATCACGCGGCTGCGGTCGTCCTTGATCGGGCCCGGCTTGTTGGACAGGTAGCGGTTCAGGAACTCACGGAACGGCCGCTCGCCGATGAAGCAGATGCCGGTCGAATCCTTCTTGGCCGCATTCGGCAGCCCGATCTCGGCCGCGATGCGGCGCACCTCGGTCTTCGGCAGCTCGCCGACCGGGAACAGCGTCTTGCTCAGCTGCGCCTGGTTCAGCCGGTGCAGGAAGTAGCTCTGGTCCTTCAGCGGGTCCAGCCCCTTCAGCAGCTCGAAGCGGCCATCGCGCTCGCGCACCCGCGCATAGTGCCCGGTCGCGATCTTCTCGGCGCCCAGGCGCATCGCATGGTCGAGGAAGGCCTTGAACTTGATCTCGGCATTGCACARCACGTCGGGGTTCGGCGTGCGGCCGGCCTGGTACTCGCGCAGGAACTCGGCGAACACCCGGTCCTTGTAGTCGGCCGCGAAGTTCACATGCTCGATCTCGATGCCCAGCACGTCGGCGACGCTCGCGGCGTCGAGAAAATCCTGGCGCGTCGAGCAGTATTCGTCGTCGTCATCGTCCTCCCAGTTCTTCATGAAGATGCCGATGACCTCGTGCCCCTGCTGCTTCAGCAGGTGGGCACTGACGGCGGAATCGACGCCGCCGGACAGCCCGACGACGATGCGTTGCTTCTTCACTTCGATGGGACCGCAAAGACCGACTCGTCGGTCGTGATGAGGGACAGCGGGAGGTTCACGCCCGCCAGGTGGTCGTCGACGCAGCGCAGCAGCAGCGGGCTGCGGTGCCGGTGCACGCTCGCGCGGATCTCGTCGGGCGTCATCCACAGCGCCCGCACGATGCCGGTGTCGAGCGCGCGCGACGGGTCGGGCTCGCCGACCGTGCCGCGGAACGCGATGCGCAGGTAGGTGGTGTCGCGCCCGGCCTCGCGCTCCGTGCCGGCGCGCTGCGAGCGCGACAGGTAGATGCCGACGATGCCGGTCGGCACGAACGCGCGGGCGGTTTCCTCGAGCGCTTCGCGCACCACGCCTTGCAGCGGCGATTCGCCCGGATCGAGGTGGCCGGCCGGGTTGTTCAGGCACAGGCCGTCGGACGTGTGCTCCTCCACCAGCAGGAAGCGGCCCAGGTGTTCGACGATCGCGGCAACGGTGACGCTGGGTTTCCAACGGGAGGACATCCGGCGGATTTTAAGGGCGGGTGTTGTGGCCCTGCATCGCGTGAGGGCGTGTGCCGGTTGTGAGCGCGAAAGCTTTGTGTAAGCTCTCGCGCCAGTTACAGCACAACCTGCAGCACAACAACATACCCGAGGAGTCCGCCATGTTGATAGGGGTCCCGCTGGAAACAGCGGCTGGGGAAACGCGCGTTGCCGCGACTCCGGAGACGGTCAAGAAGCTCAAGGCGCAGGGCCATGTGCTGCGCGTGCAGTCGGGTGCGGGCATCGCCGCCAGCGTCACCGACGAGGCCTATGCGGCGGCCGGCGCCGAGATCGTCGACCGGGCCGGCGCCTTCGGTGCCGAGCTGGTGCTGAAGGTGCGTGCACCGTCGGTGGACGAGCTGCCGCTGCTGAAGACCGGCACCGCGCTGGTCGGCATGCTGAACCCGTTCGACCGCGACGGGCTGCAGCGCCTGGCCGAGGCCGGGCTCACCAGCTTCGCGCTCGAGGCCGCGCCGCGCACCACGCGGGCGCAGAGCATGGACGTGCTGTCGTCGCAGGCCAACCTGGCCGGCTACAAGGCGATCATGATCGCGGCCGACCGCTACCAGCGCATCTTCCCGATGCTGATGACGGCGGCCGGCACCGTGAAGGCGGCGCGCGTCGTGATCCTCGGTGTCGGCGTGGCCGGGCTGCAGGCGATCGCGACCGCGAAGCGCCTGGGTGCGGTGATCGAGGCGAGCGACGTGCGGCCTTCGGTGAAGGAGCAGGTCGAGTCGCTGGGCGCGAAGTTCATCGACGTGCCGTACGAGACCGCCGAAGAGAAGGAAGCGGCCGAAGGCGTCGGCGGCTATGCGCGGCCGATGCCGCAGAGCTGGCTCGACCGGCAGAAGGTCGAGGTGGCCAAGCGCGTCGCGGCGGCCGACATCGTCGTCACCACCGCGCTGATCCCAGGCCGGGCCGCGCCGGTGCTGGTCACCGAGGAGATGGTGAAGGCGATGAAGCCGGGCTCGGTGATCGTCGACCTGGCGGCGGCGCAGGGCGGCAACTGCCCGTTGACCGAGGCCGGGAAGATCGTGGTCAAGCACGGCGTCACGCTGGTCGGCGAGACCAACCTGCCGGCGCTGGTGGCGGCCGACGCGAGCGCGCTGTATGCGCGCAACGTGCTCGACTTCCTGAAGCTCGTGCTGACGAAGGAAGGCACGTTCCACGTGCCGATGGACGACGACATCGTCGTGGCCTGCCTGGTGTCGAAGGACGGCAAGGTGCAACGTGCCTGACGCGATGCGCGTGCCGGGCCGTGCGTTGCTCTGCGCGATGCTCGCACTGTCGGTGTGTGGCGTGAGCCTCGCCGCCGACGACGTGTCGGTGCGGGTCAACGTCGGCCGGCGCTCGATGCTGCTGCCGGCGGGCTACACGGCCACCGGTGAACGGCTGGCGGCCGAGAACAGCGACATTGGCGTGAAGGACGTCGAGCGCGTGCTGACGAGCATCACGACCCCCACGGGGCGCAAGCTGGTGCTGCTGTTGCAGGCTATCGACGCCGCGGGACTGTTCGAGTGGGATTCCCAGTGCAGCCGCCTGAAGTCGGATGAGCAGCAGTTCGTCTACAGCCCGTTCCACTCGATGCGCGATGAATGCGTGATCGTCGTCGGTTCGGTCGAGTTGACGGAGGTGCTGCAGAAGGTGGTGCCCGAGTCGAAGGCCTCGCAGGCCGTGCTGGATGAGGGCGCCGTCGGCTACTTCATTCGCGCTCAGTACGCGGTGCCGACCGGCTCGATGCTGTCGGCCCTGGTGTTCCTGCCCGAGCCGTTCTCCGGCGCCGTGCCCGGCGGCAAGCGGCCGGCCAACGATTCGGGCCTGCCGGACGAGGTCGTCGCCTGGGCGCTGAACCTGGGCCGCGAGGTGCAGGACGGCGTGCGGTCGTTCAGCGGCGACTGGCACCTGCCCCCGATCAACGAGAAAGAGTGAGGAGAAGACCATGGATCCCGTGAGCCATACCCTGACCAACCTGATCATCTTCGTGCTGGCGATCTACGTCGGCTACCACGTGGTGTGGACCGTCACGCCGGCGCTGCACACGCCGCTGATGGCGGTGACGAACGCGATCTCGGCGATCGTGATCGTCGGCGCGATGCTCGCCGCGGCGCTCACCGAGACGACGCTCGGCAAGACGATGGGCGTGCTGGCGGTCGCGCTGGCGGCCGTCAACGTGTTCGGCGGCTTCCTCGTGACGCGGCGCATGCTGGAGATGTTCCGCAAGAAGGAAAAGAAGGCGATCGCCGTGGTGCCGAAGGAGGGCTCGCAATGAGCATGAACCTGGTGACGCTGCTGTACCTGGTGGCCAGCGTCTTCTTCATCCAGGCCTTGAAGGGCTTGTCGCACCCGACCACGTCGATCCGCGGCAACCTGTTCGGCATGGCCGGCATGGCGATCGCGGCACTGACCACGGCGGCGCTGATCGTCAAGCTGGCGGATGGCAACGCGCTCGGCCTCGGCTGGGTGCTGCTCGGCCTGCTGGTGGGCGGCACGGCCGGCACGGTGATGGCCAAGCGGGTCGAGATGACCAAGATGCCGGAGCTGGTCGCCTTCATGCACAGCATGATCGGCCTGGCCGCGGTGTTCATCGCGGTCGCCGCGGTGGCCGAGCCGCATGCGTTCGGCATCGTCGCGAAGGGCGAGCCGATCCCGGCCGGCAACCGGCTGGAGCTGTTCCTCGGCGCGGCGATCGGGGCGGTGACGTTCAGCGGCTCGGTGATCGCGTTCGGCAAGCTGTCGGGCAAGTACAAGTTCCGGCTGTTCCAGGGCGCACCGGTGCAGTTCGCGGGGCAGCACGTGCTGAACCTGCTGCTGGGCCTCGCGACCGTCGGCCTGGGCCTGGTGTTCGTGTTCACCGAGAGCTGGCCGGCCTTCTTCGGCATGCTGGCGCTGGCCTTCGTGATGGGCGTGCTGATCATCATCCCGATCGGCGGCGCCGACATGCCGGTGGTGGTGTCGATGCTGAACAGCTACTCGGGCTGGGCAGCGGCGGGCATCGGCTTCAGCCTGAACAACAGCATGCTGATCATTGCCGGCTCGCTGGTGGGGTCGTCGGGCGCGATCCTGAGCTACATCATGTGCAAGGCGATGAACCGCTCGTTCTTCAACGTGATCCTGGGCGGCTTCGGCGGCGAGGCCGGCACGGTGGCCGCCGGCGCGCAGGCGCAGCGCAGCGTGAAGAGCGGCAGCGCCGACGACGCGGCCTTCGTGCTCGGCAACGCCGAGACGGTGGTGATCGTGCCTGGCTACGGGCTGGCGGTGGCGCGGGCGCAGCATGCGGTGAAGGAGCTGGCGGCGAAGCTGACGGCCAAGGGCATCACGGTGAAGTACGCGATCCACCCGGTGGCCGGGCGCATGCCGGGGCACATGAACGTGCTGCTGGCCGAGGCCGAGGTGCCGTACGACCAGGTGTTCGAGATGGAGGACATCAATGGCGAGTTCGGCCAGGCCGATGTCGCGATCATCCTGGGCGCGAACGACGTGGTGAACCCTGCGGCGCACATCAAGGGCAGCCCGATCTACGGGATGCCGATCCTCGAGGCCTACAAGGCCAAGACGGTGATCGTCAACAAGCGGTCGATGGCGGCCGGGTATGCGGGGCTCGACAACGAGCTGTTCTACATGGACAAGACGATGATGGTGTTTGGGGATGCGAAGAAGGTCGTCGAGGACATGGTCAAGGCTGTCGAGTAGGCTTCGGCGCGACAAAGGCGCGTGGCCAAACAACCGTTCGCCCTGAGCTTGTCGAAGGGTTGGTGCCGCGGCGCGCTGGACATCCCCGCGCACGGTCACCGGGCCTTCGACAAGCTCAGTCCGAACGGGATACTGGCACCCGGCGAGCCCCTCACCCCCGCCTGCGCCTTTGCTCGCGCCAATGGCGCCCCGAGACCCTACGAGTCGACCAGATCCACGTACTGGATGTTGATGTTCTTGATCTCGCTGAACTTCACCGCGAACGTGTCGCCGGGGATCGGGGTCAGGAACTCGGGCTCGGCCGTGCCGGCGAAGTCGGGCACCACGCCGCGGAACGCCGAGGCCAGCACCAGCGCGTCGGGGGCCTTGGTCTTCTCGTCGAACGAGAAGTAGCTCAGGATCCCGCTGTACAGCACCGGCGTATCGCCGACCTGCACCAGCACGTCGACCACCACCGTGCGCCCGTCCCGGTTCGAGCGGTTCTCTCCGGTCAGGATGTAGTGCCATGGCGGCTTGAAGCGCAGGAAGCGGTGGCGGATGTCCAGCCCGCGGCGCTCGATCGCCGTGTTGATCGCCAAGCCCGCCACCAGCGGCAGCGTGAAGATGCTGATGAAGTAGACCGCGTTGAACCACAGCGCGCCGCCGATCGCCGCTTCGGCCGCGAGATACGGCGCGGTCGCGTTGTTCAGCGTCAGCAGCGCAAAGAAGTCGCGCGCCGCCGGCTGGCAGGCGCAGCCGCCGAGCAGCGCCCACGCATGGATCGCCAGCAGCCACCCGGTGTGCAGCAGCGCCGACACCAGCACCGCGGCAATCGCATGGCCGGTCATCGAGCCGGAGATCACCGGGATCTCGCCGTTGTCCCGGATCTTGCCGGTCACCGCCAGCACGAAGATCGCGCCCGGCAGGTAGATCAGCAACAGCAGGAAGGCCTGGAACGCGAAGTTCAAGGTTTCTGGACGGCCGGCGGCGTCGCGGGAAGCACCCTCAGGTGCACGACCTTGCCGGTCGCGTCTTCAAGCTCGATCCTGCGGCCTTCGTCCTTCTGCGGACGGCTGGCGATCAGCTGGCGCCGGTACTCCTGGCGCTTCTGCGGGTCGCTCAACAAGGCCCGGACCACCGGATTGATGTTGACACTGGGCATGCCCCGAAATGTACGGTCAAACGGGCGATGCCGCGAAAAACCGCCGTGTCGGTGGAACCATCACACGGTGGACGTTACACCAGGCGGTCTCCAACCATTGATTCACGGCGGGATGTCCCGCATTCTTGGGGTGCTGACGAGTGCACCCAAAACCTCCAGCAGAGGAGAGCAGCCATGAACGTCTTTCTGGGGCTGAAGACCAGCCCCGAATTGTTGAGCAAGCTGAAGCAGACCGTGGGGCGCAAATCGTCCGCGGCAGAAATCCTGGAACAACGGGTTTCGTTCGTCTTCGGGTCGTTGAAGCCCGGCAGTGGCATCACGCGCGAGAGAGTTCGCCAGATCCTCCTCGAACACGACGGACGCGTGGACAAGACGTGATCTTGTTCGACCTGGTGGGGGACGACGACATGCCTACGCCGGCGAATACAGGCCCTGCCAGGTTTTCGTCGTCGAACACGAGCCTCCACCGCACTATCGGGTTCAAGCGTTGATGGATGACTTCGTCAACACGGTCAACCGGGAGTGGGAGATGGCAGACCCCGTCGGTCTCGCCGCTTTCGTCCTGTGGCGATTGAATTGGGTTCACCCGTTCATCAACGGCAACGGGCGTACCGCGAGAGCGGCGTGCTATTTCGTGCTGTGCGTCAAGGCGCAGCAGTGGTTGTCCGGCGCCACCATTCTTCCGGAGCTCATCAGCCGGGAGCGCCAGCGCTACGAATTCGGCCTGCGGCATGCTGACGAATCCACGGTCGCCGGTGCCGTTGACTTGGCCCCGTTGCATGAGCTCCTGGTCGACTTGCTGAAAGAGCAAATCGCCGGCGCATCGTCAGCCACGCCATAGCACCGCGTCTTGCGTCGGAAGCTGGTCGTCAGCCCGCTGGTGCTGCCAGCACCGTGGCCACCTCCGCCGCCGAGCGCACGCCGAGCTTCGCGTACACCCGCGCCCGGTGCACCTCGACCGTCCGCACCGACACGTGCAGCTCGTCGGCGATCACCTTGTTCAGCTTGCCGGCCGCCACGCGCAGCATCACCTCGTGCTCGCGCTCGGTCAGGCTCGACAGCCGCGCCTGCCGCTCGGCCACTTGCGCGCCCTGGCGCTGCATCGCGGCATCGACCGCCAGCGCCTGCGTCACGCGGTCGGCCAGCGCGTTGTCGACGTACGGCTTCTCGAGGAAATCGAACGCACCCTTCTTCAGCGCCTCGACCGCCATCGGGATGTCGCCATGCCCGCTCAGGAACAGCACCGGGTTGCGCAGCCCGCGCGCGATCAGTTCGTCGTGCAGCCGCGGGCCTGACATCGGCTCCATCCGGATGTCGAGCAGGAACACGCCGGGCAACGGCCGCGGCGCGGCGTCCAGGGTCGCGAGCAGCGCCGGGCCGCTGCCGTGCGGCCGCACGTCGAGGCCGTGCGACGACAGCAGGAAGCCGAGCGCGTCCAGCACCACCGCCTCGTCGTCGACCAGGTAGACCACGCCAGCGCTCGTGCCAGGGTTCATGTGCCTTCCTCCGCCGAGAGTTCCGAAGTCGACAGGTCCACCGGCAGCGTCAGCGCGAAGACGGCGCCGCCGCCCGGCGCATCGGTCGCGTCGAACATGCCGTGATGCGCCTCGATGATCGAGCGGCAGATCGCCAGGCCCATGCCCATGCCTTCTGCCTTGGTCGAGAAGAACGGCGCGCACAGCGCCTCGATGCCGAACCCGCCGAGGCCTGGGCCGTTGTCGCGCACGTCGATGCGCACGAAGCGACCGTCGGCACTCAGCGAGCTGCCGGCCACGATGCGGCGCTCGCCCGCCTGGTGGGCCAGCGCATCGCCGGCGTTGCGCACCAGGTTGATCACCACCTGCTCGATCAGCACCGCATCGGCCACGATCACCGGCAGCGCCGCATCGAGTTGCAACACCACCTGCACCTGCTGGCGCTGCAGCTCGCGGCGCAGCAGCGCGACACCGCCCTCGATCACCGCGTTCAGCGCGCACGGTTCCAGCCGCGGCTCGCGCCGGGTCAGGAATTCGCGGATGCGCTGCACGATCGCGCCGGCATGGGCTGCCTGTTCGCCCAAGCGCTTCAGCGCCCGCATCACCACCGGGTCGGGGGCCGGCAGCTTCTGCATCGAGTTCATCACGCCGGCGTTGTAGCTCGCGATCGCCGTCAGCGGCTGGTTCAGCTCGTGCGCCAGCGTCGACGCCACCTCGCCCAGCATCGTCAACCGCGCATGGTGGGCCATGGTCTCGGTCTGGCGGCGCTCGCGCTCCTCGAGCCGGCGTCGTTCGGTCATGTCGAGGATCGAGCCCATCCAGCCGATGTGCACGCCGCGCGCATCGACCAGCGGCGCCTCGAACACCATCACGTCGAACAGCCGCCCGTCGCGGTGGCGCCAGCGCGCCTCGTAGCCTTCGCGCGGCGCCTGGCCGGCCATGTTGCGCAGGTGGCGCTGCATGATCTCCTCGTGCGAGTCGGCCGGCCAGTACGGCATCGGCGGCAGCAGGCCGACCAGCTCATGCGGCTCGTAGCCCACCATGTCGGCGAGCGTGCGGTTCACGTAGACGAGCCGGCCTTCGAGGTCGCGGGCGCGCAGGCCCACCGTCAGCGAGTCCTCCATCGCCTGGCGCCACGCCGCCTCGGTGCGCCACGCCGCCTCGGCGCGCGACACGCCGTGCATCTGCCGGCGCAGCATCCAGGTGATCGCGGCGATCAGCGCGACGAAGCCGGCCACCATCGCGACCGGCAGGCCGTGGTACCACGGCGGCACCACGTCGCGCGCGGTCAGCTCGAGCCAGCTGTCGGCCAGCGCCGGCGCCATGCTGATGCGCCAGCTTTGATGGCCCTCCAGCGGCCGGTCTTCGGTGGTCGACGCGATCACCGCATCGAAGCCGTCGAGCAGCCGCACGTCGTAGGTGCGGGCCAGCCACCACGGCACCGTCTGGCGCAGCATCTCGCCGGGCGAGTAGCGGGCCACCAGCGTGCCGCCGGACGCGAGCGGTGCCGACAGGTGGGCCGACAGGCCGGGGCCGCTGCGCGCGCCGTCCGGGCCGTCGGGCAGTTGCGCGACCAGCCGGTTGGCGGCATCGAGCCAGGTCAGGCTGATCCAGAAGCGGTGCAGGCCCTGCTGCGCCTCGGGCAGCGTCGCGAGCGCCTGCGGGCCGGCGTTGCGGTGATCCAGCCGCGTCGCGACATCCTTCAGCAGCAGCGACTCGCGCTCGATGCGTGCGCTGGCCTGCGTCTCGAGCGACAGCGCGTCGGAGACCAGCGCTGTGCGCTGCTCCTCCAGGTCGGCCTGCTCGGTGGCGCGCAGCCACAGCAGCACGCCGGCCACGAAGACCAGCGACAGCAGCAGCGGCAGCGCCCACAGCCCGCGCCGCGCCGGCGGACGCGGCGGCAGGGCGAGCGCGGGGTGGCGGGGTGGATCGGCCGGTGCGGGCATGGCGCGAAGTCTAGGTTGGCAGGCGGCGGGCGGGCCGGTCGCGGGCGATCTGTGGCACCGAAATGTGGAACTCCACAACTACCCGCGCCCCGGGCCGCCGACCAGAATCCGGCCGCAGTACAGACCATCGGAGACAAGACATGACGCATTCCATGACGCGCCGCAGTGCGCTCGCCGCCGCCGCATTGGCCGTGGCCGCCCCGACCACCTTCGCGCAAGCGCCGATCGTCATCAAGTTCAGCCACGTCGTCGCCCCCGACACGCCCAAGGGCAACGGCGCGCAGCGCTTCAAGGAACTGGCCGAGCAGCGCAGCGGCGGCCGCGTGAAGGTGGACGTCTACCCGAACAGCCAGCTCTACAAGGACAAGGAAGAGATGGAGGCGCTGCAGCTCGGCTCGGTGCAGATGCTCGCGCCGTCGCTCGCCAAGTTCGGCCCGCTGGGCGTCAAGGAATTCGAGGTCTTCGACCTGCCGTTCATCTTCAAGGACCAGGCGGCGTTCCGCGCGGTTACCGAGGGGCCCGTTGGCACCGACCTGTTCAAGAAGCTCGAGCCCAAGGGCGTCAAGGGCCTCGCGTACTGGGACAACGGCTTCCACATCATGAGTGCCAACAAGCCGCTGCACAAGGTGGCCGACTTCAGGGGCCTGAAGATGCGCATCCAGAGCTCGAAGGTGCTCGATGCCGAGATGCGCGCGCTCGGCGCGGTGCCGCAGGTGATGGCCTTCAGCGAGCTGTACCAGGCGCTGCAGTCCGGCGTGGTCGACGGCTGCGAGGGCGTGCCGTCGAACTTCTACACGCAGAAGACCTACGAGGTGCAGAAGCACACGACGATCTCGAACCACGGCCACCTGGCCTATGCGGTGATCGTCAACAAGAAGTTCTGGGACGGGCTGCCGGCCGACATCCGCACGATCCTCGAAGGCGCGCTGAAAGAGGCGACCGCGTTCGCCAACGACATGGCGACCAAGGAGAACATCGACGACCTCGAGAAGATGCGCGCGAGCGGCAAGACCACGATCTACACGCCGACGGCCGCCGAGCTCGACGAGTGGAAGAAGGCGCTGATGCCGGTGCACAAGGAGATGGCGTCGCGCGTGGGCCAGTCGACCATCGACGCGGTCTACAAGGCCGCCGGCTTCGTGCCGGCGAAGTAGGCCCGCCATGGTCGCGCCGGTGCTGCGGTCCGTGAACCGCTTCCTCGACCACCTCGAGGAATGGCTGATCGCCACCCTGATGGGTGCGGCGACGCTGCTGATCTTCGTCGCCGTGGTGCACCGCTATGCGGCCGCCGCGCACTACCCGCCCGTGTTGCAGCCGGTGCAGGATTTCCTGCTCGGCCTGAACCTCAGCTGGGCGCAGGAGCTGTGCATCTACATGTTCGTGTGGATGGCAAAGTTCGGCGCGGCCTACGGCGTGCGCCACGGCACGCACGTCGGCGTCGACACGCTGGTGCGCGCGCTGCCGCCGGCGCAGGCACGCTGGCTCACGCTGGTCGGGCTGCTCGGCGGCGTGGTGTTCACCGGCGTGGTCGGCACGATGGGCGCGGTGTTCGTCTGGGACAACGGCTTCCACCACGCGCTGTTCACCACCTTCGGCTGGGATGTGGGCGACGTGCCCGAGGGCCCGACCTCGCCCGACCTGGAGGTGCCGACCTGGATCCCGTACGCCTGCATCCCGCTGGCGTCGTACCTGATGTGTTTCCGCTTCCTGCAGGTGATGTGGGCCTTCTGGCGGCGCGGCGAGCTGCCGCACCATGAGGTCGCGCACGTGGAAGGCCTGGACGACGAAGCCGGAGTGGCCGCATGAACGCCTTGATCATCTTCGGCCTGCTGGTGCTGCTGATGCTGACCGGCATGCCGGTCTCCATCGCGCTCGGCCTCACGGTGCTGGGTTTCTTCTTCGGCATGACCAACGAGCCGATCGCGTCGATCGGGCTCAAGCTGTTCTCGGGGCTCGAGAAGTTCGAAATCATGGCGATCCCGTTCTTCATCCTGGCCGGCAACTTCCTGACCAACGGGGGGGCGGCGCGGCGGATGATCCACTTCGCGTCGACGATGGTCGGGCACTTCTACGGCGGGCTCGGGCTGGCCGGCGTGCTGGCCTGTGCGCTGTTCGCGGCGATCTCGGGCTCGTCGGTCGCCACGGTGGTGGCGGTCGGCACCATCCTTCTGCCGGCGATGCAGAAAGCCGGCTACCCGAAGCGCTTCTCGGCCGGCGTGATCACCACCTCGGGCGCGTTGGGCATCCTGTTCCCGCCGTCGATCAACCTGGTGATCTTCTCGATCGCGACCAACGGCATGAACGCGACCGGGCCGGACGGCCAGCCGGTGGCGACCGCGTCGGTCGGCGACCTGTTCATCGCCGGCGTGCTGCCCGGGCTGCTGCTGTCGCTGCTGCTGGGCGTGACCACCTGGTACCGGGCGCGCAAGTTCGACTACCCGCGGCTGCCGCGCGCCAGCTGGGGCGAGCGCTGGAAGGCGTTCCGCGACGCGTTCTGGGGCATCGCGCTGATCGTGATCGTGATCGGCGGCATCTACTCCGGCATCTTCACGCCGACCGAGGCGGCTGCCATCGCGGCGGTGTATGCCTTCGTGATCTCGGTCTTCATCTACAAGGACCTGAAGCTGCGCGACGTGCCGAAGGTGCTGCGCAACGCGGCCGCGATGAGCTCGATGCTGCTGTACATCATCACGAACGCGGTGCTGTTCTCGTTCCTGCTGACCTCCGAGCAGATCCCGCAGTCGATGGCGGCGTGGATGACGGGGCAGGGCTTCGGCGTGGTGGTGTTCCTGCTGCTGGTCAACATCATCCTGCTGGTGGCCGGCAACTTCATGGACCCGTCGGCGATCGTGCTGATCATGGCGCCGATCCTGTACCCGGTGGCCTGCAAGCTGGGCGTCAACCCGATCCACCTGGGCATCCTGATGGCGGTGAACATGGAGGTCGGCATGTGCCACCCGCCGGTCGGGCTGAACCTGTATGTCGCGTCGGGCATCAGCAAGATGGGCATCACCGAGCTGACGATCGCGGTGTGGCCGTGGCTGCTGACGATGATCGGGTTCCTGATCCTCGTGACCTACTGGCCGGCACTCTCGCTGACGCTGCCGCACCTGCTGGCGCGCTGATCTACATCACGGCGCCGAACTGCCACGGCACGAACTCGTTCTGGCCGTAGCCGTGGCGTTCGCTCTTGGTCAGCTCGCCCGACGCGGTCGCCAGCATCTGCTGGAAGATCGCCTCGCCCAACTCGGAGATGGTCGCGGTGCCATCGACCACGCTGCCGCAGTTGATGTCGATGTCGTCCTGCTGGCGCAGCCACAGCGCGGTGTTGGTCGACAGCTTCAGCGACGGTGACGGCGCGCAGCCATAGGCCGAGCCGCGGCCGGTCGTGAAGCAGATCAGGTTGGCGCCGCCGGCGACCTGGCCGGTCGCGCTGACCGGGTCGTAGCCGGGCGTGTCCATGAAGACGAGGCCGTGCGCGGTGACCGGCTCGGCGTACTCGCACACGTCGACCAGGTTGGTGGTGCCGCTCTTCGCGATCGCGCCCAGCGATTTCTCGAGGATGGTCGTCAGTCCGCCGGCCTTGTTGCCGGCCGACGGGTTGTTGTCCATCTCGGCATGGTTGCGCGCGCAGTGGTCTTCCCACCAGCGCAGCCGCGCGAGCAGCTTGTCGGCGACCGCGGGCGACACGGCGCGCCGCGTCAGCAGGTGCTCGCCGCCGTAGATCTCGGGCGTCTCCGACAGGATCGCGGTGCCGCCGTGGCGCACCAGCAGGTCGACCGCCGCGCCGAGCGCCGGGTTCGCGCTGATGCCGGAGTAGCCGTCGGAGCCGCCGCACTGCAGCCCGACGCACAGGTGGCTCGCGCTGACCGGCTGGCGCCGCGTGCGGTTCGCTTCCGGCAGCATCTCGTGGATCAAGGCGATGCCGCGCGCCACCGCCTTCGCGGTGCCGCCGGCGTCCTGGATGTTGTAGCTGTGCAGCCGCGGGCCGTCGGCCAGCCCGATGCCGGCGATCTGGTTGGTCTCGCAGCCCAGGCCCACCATCAGCAGCGCGGCGAAGTTCGGGTGCCGCGCATAGCCGGCCAGCGTGCGGCGCAGCACCTGCAGCGGCTCGCCTTCGCTGTCGGTCGCGCAGCCGGCGCCGTGCGTCAGCGCGACCACGCCGTCGACGTTCGGGAACGCGGCGAGCGCCTCGGGGTGGATGTCGCGGCGGAAGTGGTCGGCGATCGCGCGGGCGACGGTCGCCGAGCAGTTCACCGAGGTCAGGATGCCGAGGTAGTTGCGCGTCGCGACCCGGCCGTCGGCGCGCACGATGCCCTGGAAGGTGGCCGGGGTTGCGACGAAGGCCGTCGGATGCGCGTCGACGCCGACGGCAGGGTCGCGCTCGAAGCTCGAGAACTCCAGGTTGTGCGTGTGCACATGCTGGCCGGCCGCGATCGGCTGGCGTGCGATGCCGATCACCTGGTTGTAGCGCCGCACCGGCGCACCGGCCGCGATGTCGCGCACCGCGAGCTTGTGGCCGGGCGGGATCAGGCCGCTGACGGTGACGCCTTCGGATTCGATGCGGGTGCCCGACACCAGCTGCCGCCGCGCGATGACGACGTCATCGGCGGGGTGGATGCGGATGGTGGGGGCAGTCATGTCCGTAGCCCGGATGCCAATCCGGGATGCATCAGCCGTCGATCAACTCCGGATTCCACGCGTGCACCTTCTGCTGCTGCTCGCCCAGGCCCTGGATGCCCAGCTTGATCGAATCGCCCGGCTTCAGGTACAGCTGCGGCTTCTGCCCCATGCCGACGCCGGGCGGCGTGCCGGTGCTGATCAGGTCGCCCGGGTTCAGCGTCATGAAGCGGCTCACGTAGCTGACCAGGTGCGCCACGTTGAACACCATCGTCTTCGTGTTGCCGTTCTGGAAACGCTTGCCGTTGACCTCGAGCCACATCGACAAATTCTGCGGATCGGGCACCTCGTCCTTCGTGACCAGCCACGGGCCGACCGGGCCGAAGGTGTCGCAGCCCTTGCCCTTGTCCCAGGTGCCGCCGCGCTCCAGCTGGTATTCGCGCTCCGACAGGTCGTTGACGACGCAGAAACCGGCCACGTGGTCCAGCGCCTCGGCCTCGGACACGTAGCGCGCCGTGCTGCCGATCACGACCCCCAGCTCGACCTCCCAGTCGCTCTTCAGCGAATTCTTCGGCAGCACCACCGCATCGTTGCAACCGATCACCGCGCTGATCGCCTTCATGAAGATCACCGGCTCGGCCGGCACCGGCTGGCCCGATTCGGCGGCATGGTCGGCGTAGTTCAGGCCGATGCAGATGAACTTGCCGAGGCCGGCCCACGGCGGCGCGATGCGGCCGGGGGTCTCGACCAGCGGCAGCGTCGACGGGTTCAGCTCGTGCAGCCGCTTCAGCCCGTGCGGCGACAAGGTCGACGCGTTGATGTCGGCGAGCACGCCGGACAGGTCGCGCACCTGGCCGTCGGCATCGATCAGTGCGGGTTGCTCGGAGCCCTTCGGGCCATGGCGCATCAGTTTCATGGACTTCTCTTTCAGTGCTGCTTCAGTTGGACCAGCCGCCGTCGATGACCTGGGCGGTGCCGGTGGTGAATCCGGACTCGTCGGACGCAAGATACACCGCCAGCGCGGCGATCTCGGCGGTGCTGCCGATGCGGCCGATCGGCTGCCGCGCGACGAAGGCGGCCTCGACCTGCGCGACCGTCTGGCCACCCGCTGCAGCTTGCGCCTCGATGCGCTGGCGCAGCGACGGCGATTCGATGGTGCCGGGGCAGATCGCGTTGCAGCGGATGCCCTTCGCGACGAAGTCCGCCGCGACCGACTTGGTCAGCCCGATCACCGCCGCCTTGGTTGTGCCGTAGACGAAGCGGTTCGGCGCGCCCTTGATGCTGCCGGCCACCGAGGCCATGTTGATGATCGAGCCGCCGCCGGCTGCCAGCATCGCCGGCAGCGCCGCGCGGATCGTGCGGTACATCGAGCGCACGTTCAGGTCGAACGAGAAATCCCAGGCCGCGTCGTCGCATTCGAGGATGGTGCCCGCGTGCACGAAGCCGGCCCCGTTGAAGAGCACCTGCAGCGACCCGAGCCCCGCCACCAGCGACTGCACCGCCGCGCCGTCGCGCACGTCGAGGTGGTGCACGGTGATGCCGGGGATGCGCGACAGCTCGGCCAGCGCCGCGTCGTTGATGTCGGTCGCGATCACGCGCGCGCCCTCGCGCGCGAAGGCCTCCGCGGTGGCGCGGCCGATGCCCTGGCCGGCGGCAGTCACGAGGGCGGCCTTGCCGGCCAGCCGTGGGTTCGTCGAAAGGGTCATGGAGGTTTTCCCGTGGGCCACAATGATTGGTCTGGTGGTCTGACCAATTCGCTGAAAGCGTACGGGAAGCCTCCAGGAGCGTCAATCGTGTCGCACCCCAACTCCTGCCGCCCTTCAGGTGAAACACCTTAGGGGGCAGGGAGGGACCATGGGACAGAATCGCCCGTTCGTTTCCGGAGACCCCAGATGGATAAGACTTGGCTCAAGCAGTACCCCAGCGGGGTGCCGGAGCAGATCGATGTCGAGCAGTACACGTCGCTCACCGCGTTGATCGACGAAAGCCTGAAGAAGTACGCCGACCTGCCGGCCTACAAGTTCATGGGCAAGGTCTTCACGTTCCGCCAGGTCGACGACGCGTCGCGCGCGTTCGCGGCCTACCTGCAGTCGCTCGGGCTCGAGAAGGGCGACCGCGTCGCGATCATGATGCCCAACGTGCCGCAGTACCCGATCGCGGTCGCCGGCATCCTGCGCGCCGGCATGGTGGTGGTCAACGTCAACCCGCTGTACACGCCGCGCGAGCTGGAGCACCAGCTGAAGGACTCCGGCTCGAAGGCGATCCTGATCATCGAGAACTTCGCCGCGACGCTGCAGGCCTGCCTGGCCGCGGTGCCGAGCAAGAAAATCATCCTCGCGACGATGGGCGACATGCTCGGCTTCCCGAAGGGGCTGATCGTCAACTACGTCGTGCGCAACGTGAAGAAGCTGGTGCCGGCCTTCGAGCTGCCCGGCGCGGTGCCGTTCAACGACGCCGTCTCCGCCGGCAAGCGCGCGAGCCTGAAGCCGCCCACGCTCAAGCTCGACGACATCGCGGTGCTCCAGTACACCGGCGGCACCACCGGCGTCAGCAAGGGCGCGGTGCTGCTGCACCGCAACCTGGTCGCCAACACGCTGCAGGCCGAGGCCTGGTACCAGCCGGCGATGCGCAAGGTGCCCGCCGGCACGCAGATCATGTCGGTGTGCGCGCTGCCGCTGTACCACATCTTCGGCTTCACCTCGAACATGATGCTGTCGATGCGCACCGGCGGCTGCAACCTGCTGATCCCGAACCCGCGCGACATCCCGGGCGTGTTCAAGGAGCTGGCCAAGCAGCCCTTCCACAGCCTGCCGGCGGTCAACACGCTGTTCAACGCGATGGCCAACCACGCGCTGTTCAACACCGTCGACTGGAGCCACCTGAAGATCTCGGTCGGCGGCGGCATGGCGGTGCAGCAGGCCACGGCCAAGCTGTGGCTCGAGAAGACCGGCTGTCCGATCTGCGAAGGCTACGGCCTGTCGGAGACCTCGCCGTCGGCCACCTGCAACCCGACCGACAGCACCGCCTACACCGGCACCATCGGGCTGCCGCTGCCGTCGACCGAGCTGGCGCTGCTCGACGACGACGGCCGCGAGGTGCCGCTGGGCACGCCGGGCGAGATCGCGATCCGCGGCCCGCAGGTGATGGCCGGCTACTGGCAGCGCCCCGACGAGACCGCGAAGGTGATGACGGCCGACGGCTTCTTCCGCACCGGCGACATCGGCACCGTCGACGGCAACGGCTACTTCAAGATCGTCGACCGCAAGAAGGACATGATCCTGGTGAGCGGCTTCAACGTCTACCCGAACGAGGTCGAGGACGTGGTCACGCAGATGCCCGGCGTGCTCGAGTGCGCCGCGATCGGCGTGCCCGACGCGAAGGCGGGCGAGGCGGTGAAGCTCGTGATCGTGCGCAAGAACCCTGCGCTGACCGAGGCCGAGGTGCGCGCGTACTGCGAGGCCAACATGACCGGCTACAAGCGGCCGAAGGTGGTGGAGTTCCGCACCGAGCTGCCGAAGAGCCCGGTCGGCAAGATCCTGCGGCGCGAGCTGCGAGACAAGACCTGACGGTGCAGTGGATGAGCGCCCCGGCGAGGGCGCCATGCTGATAAATTCGGGCCGCGGCTGACCGGCCGCGCCGCGCCCTGGGAGAGCTCTGGTGATCTGGACCAAAACTGACGCGGGACGCATCGAGATGACCGCCCGCACGCGGGTGAAGGAAAGAGCGCAGCGCAACCTGCTGCTGCTGATCGACGGTGCGAAGTCCGAGGAGATGCTGCTGGCCAACGTCACCGGCGTGACGATCGAGGATTTCCGCGCGCTCGAGGCGATGGGCCTGATCGCCCAGGTGTCGGGCAGCGGCAGTTCGCGGCTGAACACCCCGCCGGCAGCGGCTCCCTCTGCCGGTTCCGCCGCGCCGGCCGCGGCGGCAGGCGGTGTCGGCACCCCGGTCGACCCGGGCGAACTCGACTACGCGAAGTTCACCTCCACGCTGACGCAGATGATCTCCAGCGAACTCGGCTTGCGCGGCTTCACGCTGACGCTCGCGGTCGAGAAGGCCAGCACGATCGAGGAACTGCGCGACGTGGCCGACCGCACGATCGAGCAGATCCGCTCGCGCAAGGGCGAGCCGGCGGCGCACAAGGCGCGCCGCATGCTGTACGGCGGCTGAGCTGGCGCAAGGTCCCGCGCGCCCGTTGTGGCGCAGGTTGATGCGGCTGCCGTGGCGGCTGCTGCGCGGTGTGCTGCTGGTGCTGGCGGCCGCCGTGCTGTTCATCGAGGAGTGGGGCTGGCGCCCGCTGACGGCCTTCGTCGCGCGGCTCGCCACCTGGCCCCCGCTCGCGCGCCTCGAAGCGCGGGTGCGCGAGGCACCGCCGCGCATCGCGTTGCTGCTGTTCCTGCTGCCGGCGGTCGCGCTGTTCCCGATCAAGCTGCTCGCGCTGTGGATCATCCACCTCGGCCATGCGCTGCTCGGCATCACGGTGATCGTCGTGGCCAAGCTGCTCGGCACCGCGATCGTCGGGCGGCTGTTCGTCCTGACCGAGTCGCAGCTGATGCGCTTCGCGTGGTTCGCGCGCGCGCTGATGTGGTGGCGCGCGACCAAGCAGCGCGTGATGGACGCGCTGCGCCGCTCGGCCGCATGGCGTGCCGCGCGCCGGCTGAAAACGCGCTGGCGGGCCTGGCGCCGGCGCTTCCGCGGGCTCGACGAGCAAGACAGCTGAGGCCTCGGGCTGAGGCAAACTCGCGGCATGCCGCCCCGTTTCCATGTGGCCGAGCCGATGCAGGCCGGTCTTGAATTGAGCCTCCCTCCCGGCGCCGCGCGCCATGTGCAGGTGCTGCGCCTGCAGCCCGGCGATCCGCTGACGCTGTTCAACGGCGAGGGCGGCGAGTGGCAGGCCGAGGTCGTCCGGATGGGCCGCAGCGAGGTCGGCGTGCGGCTGAACGCTCATGTCGCGATCGACCGCGAGCTGGCGATCCAGGTGACGCTCGCGCTCGGCATGCCGGCCAACGAGCGCATGGATGCGCTGGTCGAGAAGGCGACCGAGCTCGGCGTCGCCGCCATCCAGCCGCTGATGACCGAGCGCTCGGTGCTGCGCCTGAGCGGCGAGCGGGCCGACAAGAAGCAGGCGCATTGGCAGGGCGTCGCGGCCGCGGCCAGCGAGCAGTGCGGGCGCACGCGCGTGCCGGTGATCGCGCCGGTGCGCAGCCTTGCTGACTGGCTGCGCGGCCTGCCGCCCGCCGCGGGCCGCCGCTTCGTGCTGAGCCTGCGCACGCCCGAGCCGCTTGAGGCGCAACCCGGCGGCGCGCTGACCTTCCTGAGCGGCCCCGAGGGCGGACTCAGCGAGGCCGAAGAGGCGGCGGCCTCGGCCTGCGGCTTCGTGCCGGCGAGCCTCGGCCCGCGCGTGCTGCGGGCCGACACCGCGCCGCTCGCGGTGCTGGCACATCTTGGGCTCACAGGCCTCGGGCTGTCATCGGGCGCCTGAGGGGGCTTGAGCGCGGAGAGCGGTCTTGTGGTCGACACGGGAGGCGCCCACAATCGCCGCTCCCACTCCAAGGAGCACCTCATGGGACTGCTGGATTCCGTGGTCGGCATGGTGACCGGCCAGAGCGACCCGATGGGTCAAGGTGGCGGCAACCAGGCGGCGCTGATCGCCGCGGTGGTGTCGATGCTGAACGCGAACGGCTCGGGCGGCGGGCTCAATGACCTGATCGCGCGCTTCGAGCAGGGCGGGCTCGGCTCGGTGATCGGCTCGTGGGTGTCGACCGGGCACAACCTGCCGATCTCGGCCGAGCAGTTGCAGAGCGTGCTCGGCTCAGGCCAGCTCGGGCAGATCGCCGAGCAGCTCGGGCTGACGCATGGCGAGGCGGCCGCGCAGTTGTCGCAGGTGCTGCCGCAGGTGGTGGATCACCTGACGCCGAACGGGCAAGTGCCCGTGAGCGGTGACGCCGGCAGCATGGGCGACATCGGCAGCTTGATCGGCAGCTTGCTCAGACGCTGAGCCGCTGGGCTCAGCGCGCCGAGCCGGCCACCAGGTCGAAGCGGAACAGCCGGCACTCGATCGGCCCGTTCCACATCGGCGTGCGCTTCGATTCCTTCAGGCGCATCGCGCCGGGCAGCTTCATGTCCGGGCTCAGCACATAGGCCGTCCAGCCGCCGTCGTGCTGCGTGTACGCGCGCTTCCAATGAGCAGACAGGCGCGGGAAGAAGTCGTCGACCAGCGCCTTGTTGTCGCCGTCCTGGTCGTCGCGCGCCGGTGCCGATGCGCGCGCCTTGCCGGCCACCTCGATGCGCTCGCCGTACGGCGGGTTGATCATCAGCGTGCCGGGCAGCCCCGCCGGCAGCGCCGGTGCCGGCCGCTCCAGCGCATCGCCGCCGTTGAACTGGATCGCCTGCTCGACCCCCGCGCGCTGCGCATTGCGGCGCGCGAAATCGACCATCCGGAACGACACGTCGCTCGCATGGATGGGCACCGCGCTCGCGTGGATGCGCGACTGCGCATGGCTCTTCAGGCGCTGCCACTGCGCGCGCATCTCGGCATCGGCGAACGGCAGCAGGTGCTCGAACGCGAAGCGGCGCTTCAGCCCGGGCGCGATGCCGCAGGCGATCTGCGCGGCCTCGATCGCGATCGTGCCGGAGCCGCAGCACGGGTCGTGCAGCGCGCCACCTGCCTCGGGCGTGCCGCGCCAGCCGGCGGCGGCCAGCATCGCGGCGGCCAGCGTCTCCTTCAGCGGCGCGTCGCCCTTGTCCTCGCGCCAGCCGCGCTTGAAGAGCGGCTCGCCCGAGGTGTCGACGTACAGCGACGCACGCTCCTCGCCGACGTGCAGCAGCAGCGGCAGGTCGGGGTGGCGGGTGTCGACGCTCGGGCGCGTGCCGGTGGCCTCGCGCAGCTGGTCGCACACCGCATCCTTGATGCGCAGCGCGGCGAAGTTCAGGCTGCGCAGCGGGCTGCGGTGCGCGGTGGTATCGACGCGCAGCGTCTGCTCCGGCGTGATCCATTGCTGCCAGTCGACACCGCGTGCCAGCTCGTACAGATCGTGCTCGTCGCGGTACGGTCCTTCGGCCACCTCGGCCAGCACGCGCTGCGCGAGCCGGCATTCGAGGTTCAGCGTCATCACGTCGCTCGGGTCGCCGTCGAGCGCGACGCCGCCGCGACCGGCATGCACCTGCGCGGTCGGCAGGATGCGCAGCACCTCTTCTTCAAGAAACGCTTCGACGCCCGCGGCGCAGGGCAGGAACAAGGGCAGGGCGCACATCGGGAGTTCAGTTCAAAGGGATTTGCGAAGATTGGCCGGCGCGATCTTCAACGCTTCGCGGTACTTCGCGACCGTGCGCCGGGCCACCTGGATGCCCTGCTCTTCGAGCATGTGGCTCAGCTGGCTGTCCGACAGCGGCTTGATGGGGTCTTCGGCATGCACCAGCTGCTTGATCAGCGCCCGCACCGCGGTGCTCGACGCATTGCCGCCGGCCTCGGTGTTCAGCGACGAGCCGAAGAAGTACTTCAGCTCGAAGGTGCCGAACATCGTTGCCATGTACTTGGCCGTCGTCACCCGCGAGATGGTCGATTCGTGCAGGCCCAGCTCGTCGGCGATCTCGCGCAGCACCAGCGGCTTCATCGCGATCTCGCCGTGCGTGAAGAAGCTCTTCTGCCGCTCGACGATGGCCTGCGACACGCGCTGGATGGTGTCGAAGCGCTGCTGGATGTTCTTCATGAACCAGCGCGCTTCCTGCAGCCGCGAGCTCAGCGCGCTGCCGCCGCCGGCCCCGCGGCCCTGGCGGATCGCCTGCGCGTAGAGGTCGTTGATGCGCAGCTTGGGCATCACGTCGGGGTTCAGCACGACCTTCCAGTTGCGGCCGGACTTCTGCACGATCACGTCGGGCACGATGATGTTGGCCTCGGCGCGCGAGAACGGGCGGCCCGGCTTCGGCTCGAGCGCGACGATCAGCGTCTGCGCCTGCTTGATCAGCTCTTCGTCGGCACCGGTGGCCGCCATCAGCTTCTTCATGTCGCGCCGCGCCAGCAGATCGAGGTGCTGCTTGCAGATGATGATCGCGATCATCTGCGCCTCGCAGCGCTCCTGCGCGCGCAGCTGCAGCGTCAGGCATTCGCCGAGGTTGCGGGCGCCGACGCCCAGCGGCTCCATGTTCTGCAGCCACTTCATCGCGCACTGCAGGCGCTCGAGGATCTCTTCCTGCTGCTCGGGGTCGCTCGCCAGCTCGGCGGCGATCTCTTCCAGCGGGTCGGCGAGGTAGCCGTCGTCGTCGAGCGATTCGATCAGCACGGTGATCGCGGCAGCGTCCTCGGCGCTGACGCGCATGCCGAGCAGCTGCTCGCGCAGGTGCTCCTGCAGGCTCGGGGCCTGCGGGTTGCGGTCCTGGCCGTCGAAGTCATCGTCGGCATTGCTGCTGCCGCTGCCGGGCGCGCTCGGCGTCTCGCGGATGCCGTCGAAATCGTCGCGCTCGGTGCCGTTCTCCCAGTCCTCGCGCTCGGTCGCGCCGTACTCGGCACTGTCGATCCCGGCGGCCTCGTCAGGTGCGGTGTCGGCCGAGCTTTCGCTCGCGCTGCTGCTCTCGGTCTCGCGCTCGGCATTGCGCTCCGACACGGTCAGTCGTTCGACCATCGGCTCGGCCGCGCTGGCTTCTTCCAGCTCGGCTTCGAGGAAGGGGTTCTGCTCCAGCATCTGCTCGACTTCCTGGTGGAGTTCGAGCGTGGAGAGCTGCAGCAGCCGGATGGACTGCTGCAACTGCGGCGTCAAGGCCAGGTGCTGCGACAGGCGTACCTGAAGGGAGGGCTTCATTCGTCAGCCCCTACATGCGGAAGTGTTCGCCGAGGTAGACCTTTCGCACATCGGCGTTGTCGACGATCTCGGCCGGCGTGCCCTCGGTGAGAACGCGCCCCTCGCTGATGATGTACGCGCGATCGCAGATGCCCAGCGTTTCGCGCACGTTGTGGTCGGTGATCAGCACACCGATGCCACGGCTTTTCAGGAACCCGATGATGCGCTGGATCTCGATCACCGCGATCGGGTCGACGCCGGCGAACGGCTCGTCCAGCAGGATGAAGCGCGGCTGCGTGGCCAGCGCCCGGGCGATCTCGACGCGCCGGCGTTCGCCGCCCGACAGCGACGGCGCCGGGCTGTCGCGCAGCTTCTCGATGCTCAGGTCGTTCAGCAGGTTGCCGAGCAGCTTGTCGACGGTGGCCTTCGGCAGCTCCTTGCCGTCGGGGCCGCGCTGCAGCTCGAGCACCGCACGGATGTTTTCCTCGACCGTCAGCTTGCGGAAGATCGAGGCTTCCTGCGGCAGGTAGCTCAAGCCGAGGCGCGAGCGCTGGTGGATCGGCAGGCGCTCGACGCGCTGGCCGTCGATCAGGATCTGGCCGTCATCGGCGCGCACCAGGCCGACGATCATGTAGAAGCTGGTGGTCTTGCCGGCGCCGTTCGGACCGAGCAGCCCGACGACTTCGCCGCTGCGTACCGACAAGCGCACGTCCTTGACCACCTTGCGGGCGCCGTAGGTCTTCTGCAGGCCGATGGCTTCGAGCCGGCTGGCATCGGACGGCATCGCGGATGCCGCGGAGGAGACCGGGACTGCGCTCAACGGCGTGCTCCCGAGGCAGGTTGCGATGCCGCTTCGGCGGCGGCCGGCGTGCCTTCCTTCGGCGTGAACACGTAGCGCACGCGGCCGGTCGGGTTGCTCGGGGTCACCGCGGCGCTGCCGCCGGCGACGGTGAACAGCTCGGCCGTGCCGTCGTAGGTGATCAGCGCGCCGGTCACCTCGTCGGCCACCGCGGTGCCGCGCAGCCGGCGCACCGAGGCCTTGTTGACGAAGCGGATGGTGTCGAGCTTGCTGTCGTACTCGAGGCGCTCGGCCTCGCCCTCGACGAATTCGTTCACGCCTTCGCGCTTCTGGCGGAAGCTGGCCGGCTGGGTCGGCGTGCCGACCGCGACGGCGGACTGGTAGCCGTCCGGGCTCTCGCGCACCTCGATGCGCGCCGCCTTGATCAGCATGGTCCCCTTGCTGACGACGACGTTGCCGTTGAAGACCACCAGCTGGTTGGCCAGGTCAACCTTGCCCGGCTGGTCGGATTCGACCTCCATCTTCTTCAGCCGGTCGGCCCGTTCGGCCCGGGCCGGCAGCACCGCCGCGAGCATGCAGGCGGCGGCGACAAGCGCCAGGCGACGCCGGGAGAAGAGGGAGGTGTAGGTAAGTGGGGTCATTGCGGCATGAAACTTGCAGGCCATTCTAGCCACAGTTTCATGCCATCGGGGTTACGAGATGAAGTCGGCGTTGCACCGACTTGGGGTCTCAAGCGCCGGTGCGCGACTTTTGAATGAGGAAGTCGGTGACCTGCAGCATGCGCTCGTTGGTACCGGCCAGCGAACCCGACGTGAAGTAGCGGCCGTTGATGCCCAGGGCCGGCACGCCGTCGAGCTTGTAGGCCTCGGCCAGCTTGGCAGCCTGCTTGGTCTTGGTCTGGGTCGAGAACGAGTTGTAGGCTTCCAGGAACTTGGCGCTGTCGATGCCGTTCTTGGCCATGAACGCGGCGATCTCGTCGGGCTTGTCCAGGCGGGCGTGCTCGTTGTGGATCGCGTAGAAGACCTTGCGGTGCATCGCCTCGACCTTGCCGAGCGACTCGAGCGCATAGAAGATCTTCTGGTGCGCGACGAAGGGCTCGTCACGGAAGGCGACCGGCACGCGGCGGAACACCACGTCGGCCGGCAGCTTCTTCTGCCAGGCGTCGAGCGCCGGCTCGAAGGCGTTGCAGTGCGGGCAGCCGTACCAGAAAAACTCCACCACCTCGATCTTGCCCGGCGTGGCGGGTGACACCGGCTGGCCGAACTTGATGTAGTTGGTGCCTTCGACCGGGGCGGCGCCTTGCGCCAGGGCGCCGGTGCTGGCCGAAAGAGCGAGGGTGCCCAGGCCGGCACCGCCCAGGCTTGCTCCGACCAGCTGTGCCGAGAAATCGCGACGGTTCATGTTCAGTTCCAAAGTGGGGTAGGGGTCAACGACGAGCGGTGGAGTCGGTGTCGGATGCGAAAGTTCAGGGCGGTTGTCTTTACTTTTGCACCCGGACCAACGCCGATTCCACACCCACGCCATCCAGTTTTTCCTTCGCCAGGTCGGCGTCTTCCTTCTTGTCGTAGGGGCCGAGGCGCACCCGGAACATCGTGCGCCCGGCCTGCTCACGCTCGGTGATCTTGGCCTGCAGACCCATCATCGCCAATTTGGCGCGCTGCTGCTCGGCATCCTCGACGCGGCCGAAAGCGCCAGCCTGGACGAAGTAGCTCAACGCATCGGAGCCGGGTTTGGTGGACGTGATCACCGGGGCCGGCGGGGTGGTGGCGGCCGGGACCGTCGTGCTGGCAGCCCGGCCCTCGAGGATGGCCGCCGGGTCGCGGCGCGAGGTGCCCGCGGCCGGCGTCGGCACGACCGGCGGTGCCCCCGTCGGGACGGACGGCGGGAAGGCCGGCACCGGTGCCGCGACCACGCCGCTGGCGGCCTGGCTGCCGGTGCGCACCGGTGTCTTGCCCGACAGCGAGCCGTTCGGGTCCCAGTTCTTGTTCTTCTCGGCCTCGGCCGCGTCCTGCTCGGCGGTGCGCTGCGGCACCTTGTTGATGAAGGGCACCGGCACCTTCGCGATGTACAGCGCGACGCCCAGCGCGAGCGCCAGGCCGATCAGCAGGCCGATGATCAGGCCCAGGACGAAACCGCCACGTTGGCTCTTCATGTTGTCTCCATTACATCCGGTCGGGAGCGGCCACGCCCAGCACCTGCAGCGCATTGCGCAGCACCTGGGCGGTGGCGGCCAGCAGCGCGAGGCGGGCGCGCGTCAGCGTGGCGTTGTCGGCGAGCAGGAAGCGCTCGGCCGCGTAGTAGCTGTGGAAGGCGCTGGCGACGTCGCGCAGGTAGAAGGTGACGTCGTGCGGCGCCAGGTCGACGGCTGCGTGGGTCAGCATGTCGGGGTACTCGGCCAGCTTCAGCAGCAGCGCCGCCTCGGTCGGTGCGGTCAGCAGCGACAGGTCGGCACCCTTCAGCGCGTCGAGGTCGCCGCCGTGCTCGGCCACCCAGTCGCGCAGCACCTTGCTGATGCGTGCATGGGCGTACTGGACGTAGAACACCGGGTTCTCGTCGTTCTGCTTCAGCGCCAGGTCAACGTCGAAGGTGAATTCGGTGTCGGCCTTGCGGCTGATCATGAAGAAGCGCACCGCATCGCGGCTGGTCCAGTCGATCAGGTCGCGCAGCGTCACGTAGCCGCCGGCGCGCTTGGAGATCTTCACCTCCTCGCCGCCGCGCATCACCGTGACCATCTTGTTCAGCACGTAGTCGGGGTAGCCGGCGGGAATGTTCTCGCCGACGCCCTGCAGCCCGGCGCGCACGCGCGCGATGGTGCCGTGGTGGTCGGTGCCCTGGATGTTGACCACCTTGGTGAAGCCGCGTTCCCACTTGTTGATGTGGTACGCCACGTCGGGCACGAAGTAGGTGTAGGTGCCGTCGGACTTTCGCATCACGCGGTCCTTGTCGTCACCGTAGTCGGTGCTGCGCAGCCACAGCGCGCCGCCTTCCTCGAAGGTCTTGCCGGCGGCCTTGAGCTTGGACACCGTCTGTTCCACGCGCCCGCTGCTGTACAGGCTGGACTCGAGGAAGTAGTTGTCGAAGCGCACACCGAAAGCCTGCAGGTCCAGGTCTTGTTCGTGCCGCAGGTAGGCCACCGCGAACTGGCGGATGCTGTCGAGGTCGTCGGGGTCGCCCGACGCGGTGAACTCGCGGTCGTCCGACTTGACGGTCTTCTTCGCGAGGAAGTCGGCCGCGATGTCGGCGATGTACTCGCCGTTGTAGGCCGGCTCCGGCCAGGCCGCGTCCCCGGGCTTCAGGCCCTTGATGCGGGCCTGCGTGGTGCTCGCCAGCGTCGCGATCTGCACGCCGGCGTCGTTGTAATAGAACTCGCGCGTGACCTGCCAGCCCTGCGTGTCGAGCAGGCTGCAGATCGCGTCGCCCAGCGCGGCCTGGCGGCCGTGCCCGACGTGCAGCGGGCCGGTCGGGTTGGCCGAGACGAACTCCACCATCACGCGCCGGTCGACCGGCGGCTGGTTGCCGAAGGCCGGACCGGCCGCCAGGATCTCGCCGATCACCGACTGCTTGGCAGCAGCCTTGAGCCGCAGGTTGATGAAGCCGGGGCCGGCGATCTCGAGCGCCTCGACGTGGCGCTGCACCGCGGGTTGCCGGTTCAGCGCGTCGATCAGCGCCTGGGCCAGTTCGCGGGGGTTCTTCTTCAGCGGCTTGGCCAGCTGCATCGCGAGCGTCACCGCGAAGTCGCCGTGCGACGCCTGCTTGGGCGATTCGAAGGCGATCGGCACGTTGCTGCCGGGGTGGACATCGGCAACCGCCGCGGCCAGCGCCTGCAGCAGTTCCTGTTTGGCTTGGATCATGGCAGCGATTCTAAGTGGGGCCCGTGGGTGGCTCCGGGGAAACCCGGCGGGGTGGACACAGCACACGGGTTCGGATTTGCACTCACTTTGGTGTTCAATTTGGCACACTGGGGTGCGGTGACGGTGCCAAGATGCGACTCTCGGCCTTCGGGCCCCTCGGCATCCCCGTGCCGACAATGCATCACCCATGAGTCTTCCGCTCGCCACCACCGAACCCAACGCCGTCTCGGGCCTGCCGCTGCCGGCCCAGGTCGGCAAGTACCCGGTGCTGCGCCGGCTCGGCGAAGGGGCCACCAGCGAGGTGTTCCTCGCGCGCGACGAATTCCACCAGCGCGACGTCGCGATCAAGCGGGTGCGCTGCGGCGCGGTCAACGACCCGACCGACGGCCGCTTCTTCGAGCGCTTCTTTGCGGCCGAGGCGGCCCTGGTCGGCCGGCTGCAGCACCCGAACGTGGTGCAGATCTTCGATGCGGTCGCCGACCCGAACGAGCCTTACCTCGTGATGGAGTACGTGTCGGGCCACACGCTGCGCCAGTACTGCCGGGCCGACCAGCTGCTGCCGCTGGAGCTGATCGTTGAAATCGGCTTCAAGTGCGCGATGGCGCTGGGCTACGTGTTCCGCCAGGGGCTGGTGCACCGCGACGTGAAGCCGGCCAACATCCTCGCGGTGATCACCAACGGCAGCATCACCGACGTGAAGGTCACCGACTTCGGCAGCGTGCTGAACATGACGGCCGAGACGACCCAGGTCTACCGGGTCGGCTCGTTGGCCTACATGGCGCCCGAGCAGCTCGACGGCGCCTCGCTCGACAGCCGGGCCGACATGTATTCGCTCGGCGCGGTGCTGTACCACCTGATCGCCGGGCGCCCGCCGTTCGACGCGCCGTCGCAGTCGGCGATGATGAACCAGGTCTACAACGCGTTGCCGATGCCGCCGAGCCAGTTGCGCTCGGGTGTCGGCGAAGGCGTCGATGCGGTCATCCTGCGGGCGCTGGCCAAGCGCCCCGATGACCGCTTCGCGACCTGGGACGAGTTCGCGCAGGCGCTGTCCGGGCTGATCGTCAACCACCAGGTGCCGCGCGGCCAGTTGCAGGGCGTGCTCGATTCGGAGCGCTTCAACCTGCTGCGCACGCTCGACTTCTTCTCCAACTTCGGCGACGTCGAGCTGTGGGAGGTGGTGCACCGCGCGAAATGGCAGCGCTACACCTTCGGCCATGCGCTGTACCGGCGCGGCGAGGAAACGCGCAACTTCCACATCATTGCGCAGGGCGAGGTCGAGGTGTTCCGCGAAGGCACGAAGGTCGCGCAGCTCGGCGCCGGCACCTCGGTGGGCGAGATGGTTTACCTCGCACCGAGCGCCGAACTGCGCCGCCACAGCACCGACGTGATCGTCACCGAATCTGCAACCACGATCACCTTCACGCCGGACACGCTGGCCCAGGTCAGCCCCGGCTGCCGCCACCTGTTCGACGAGGCCTTCATCCGCGTGCTGGTGCGCCGCCTGCACGCCGCGCACGAGGCCCTGGCCCACCCGCGCCGCATTCTCTGACCTGCGTAGTTACCCTCGCAGTCGTCGACATGTTGTGACATGAACGGACGCATGTTGACCCAGACTCACGCTTGATCACATTCGATCGAGGTGCTTCAATCCGGCCGGCGACGCACTGTTCGCCGCACCCCGGAGGAATCCCATGAAGAAACTGAGCACCCTGGTGGCCCTGGGCCTGATCGCGCTGTCGAACGTGGCGTTTGCGGCCGATGCGGCGACCTGCGAATCGAAGGCGACCGACAAGAAGCTGGCCGGCGCGGCCAAGAACAGCTTCATGAAGAAGTGCGAGCGCGAGGCCAAAGCCAGTGGCGCCGGCTCGGCCTGCGAGATGCAAGCCGCCGACAAGAAGCTGAAGGGCGCGGCGAAGAACAGCTTCGTCAAGAAGTGCACGAAGGACGCGTCGGCCCCGGCCGCCGCAGCGTCAGCCGCCAAGTAACTCAGGCGGGACCTGCGGTGCGTTGCCAATACGTGGCGTCGCCGTAGGTCTGCTTCAGGAAATCGATCCACAGCCGCACCCGCAGCGGCAGGTGCTTGCGCTGCGGGAACACGGCGTAGATGCCGTTCGGCGGCGCGGCGAAGTCGTCGAGCATGCTGACCAGCGCGCCGCTCGCGACCTCGCCTTCGACCTCCCAGGTCGAGCGCCATGCAATGCCGAGCCCCGCCAGGCACCAGTCGTGCAACACCTGGCCGTCGCTGCAATCGAGCCGGCCGTTCAGCCGCAGGTGCTGCACCTGGTCGTCGATCGTGAAGGCCCAGCCGCGCGTCTGGCTGGCATCGCTGCTGAGCGTCAGGCATTCGTGGTGCGACAGCTCCTGCGGCGTGCGCGGCGTGCCGGCGCGCTTCAGGTAGTCCGGCGTCGCGACGCACAGCCGGCGGTTGTCGGCCAGCCGCACGCTGACCAGGCTGCTGTCGGGCAGCTCGCCGACGCGCACCGCGCAATCGACGCCTTCGTTGACGATGTCGACCAGCCGGTCGCTCAGGTTCAGCGAGACGCTGACCTCGGGATGCAGCGCGAGGAAGCGCGGCACCAGCGGCGCGACGTGGCGGCGGCCGAAGCCGGCCGGTGCGGTCAGCCGCAGGTAGCCTGCCGCCTTGACCCCGCCGGCGCTGACACTCGATTCGGCGTTCGCCAGGTCTGCCAGCAGCCGCTGGCAGTCCTCGAGGAAGGCGCTGCCTTCGTGCGTCAGCGTGATGCGGCGGGTGGTGCGCACCAGCAGCTTGACGCCCAGCCGTTCTTCGAGCGCATCGATGCGCCGGCCGATGACCGCCGGCGCGACGCCCTCGGCATGGGCGGCGGCCGTCAAACTGCCCTTGGCAGCGACCGATACGAACGATTCGATCTGCTTTAGCCGGTCCATGGCCCGCGATTATGCGCGCCGAAGTCAGCAATCCTCGGGGTCGGCGAGCTCAGTCTGGCTTGATGCCGGCTTCGCGGACGACCTTGCCCCAGCGCGTGTACTCGGCCTTCAGGAACTGCGCGAACTGCTCCGGCGTGCCACCCATCGGCGCACTGCCGTCGGCCAGCAGCGCCGCCAGCGTGTCGGCCCGGCCGAGCGCGCGGTTGACCGCTGCATTCAGCTTGCGCACCACGTCGCGTGGCGTGGCGGCCGGTGCGACCAGGCCCTTCCAGTCGGTCGCCTCGAAGCCGGCGTAGCCCGATTCGGCGACCGTCGGGACCTCGGGCATCACCGGCAAGCGGCGCGCCGACGTGACGGCCAGCGCCCGCAACTTGCCGCCGCGCACCAGCGCCGTGACGGCCTGCGGCGTGCCGAACATGAAATCGGTCTGCCCGCCGATCAGGTCGGTCAGCGCCGGGCCGGCGCCTTTGTACGGCACGTTGGTGAACCGCACGCCGGCGAGCCGGCCGAACATTTCGCCCGCGAGGTGGCCGACGGTGCCGTTCGAGGCCAGCGCCTGCAACAGCACGCCGGGCTTGGCCTTGGCCGCCGACACGATCGCCGCCAGCGACGTGAACGGCGATTCGGTGCGCACGACAAGAACGACCGGCAGCGAGGCCACCAGCGCGACCGGCGTGAAATCCTTCAGCGGATCGAAGGGCATCTTCGCCAGCAGCGCCGGGTTCACCGCGAGGTTGGCGGTCTGGCCCATGCCGAGCGTGTAGCCGTCGGCCGGCGCCTTGGCGACCGCATCGAGGCCGATGTTGCCGCCGGCCCCGGCCCGGTTGTCGACGACGAAGTTCCAGCCGGTGTCGGCGCTGATCTTGCCCGTGATCAGCCGCGAGACCACGTCGGTCGCGCCGGCCGGCGGGAACGGCACGACCAGCCGGATCGGCTGGTTGGGGAAGGTGGATTCGGCCAGCGCAGGCCAGGAGGCGAGCGCCGGCAGGCCGGCGAGAAGGGTGCGGCGCAGTGGGTTCATCACGAGGTGTCTCCGGGTGGTTGTTCGGTTTGGGTGGGGGCGATCACGCCATCGCTGCGCAGCGCGAGGATCTGCGCGGGGTCCAGGCCGAGCGACTGCAGCAGCGCCTCGGTGTGCTCGCCGATCGACGGCGGGTTGGAGCGCAGCGGTGGCCGCCGCCCGTCGAGCGTGATCGGCAGCAGCGGCGTGCGCGTGTCGCGGCCATCGGGCAGCGTGACCGGCGCGAGGCCGCCGGTGGCCAGCAGGTGCGGGTCGTCGAACAGGTCGTGGGGCCGCGTGATCGGCGCCCAGGGCAGGCCGTTGGCCTCGAAGCGCGCGCCGATCTCGGCCGCGCGGTGTACCGCCATGCGCTCGCGCAGCAGCGGCATCATCCAGCCGCGCGCGGCCACGCGCAGGTTGTTGGTCGCGAGCCGCGGGTCGTCCTTCAGGTCGGCGAAACCGAACGCGTCGCACAGGTTCGCCCATTGGCCGTCGGACACCACCGCGAGGAAGATCTGCTCGCCGCCGGCCACCTCGAAGATGTCGTAGACGCCCCAGGCCGGGATGCGGCTGGGCATCGGCGCGGCTGGCCGGCCGGTGACCGCGAACTGCATCATGTGCTGCGCGACCAGCAGCACGTTGTTTTCGAACAGCGCACTCTGCACCTCCTGGCCGCGGCCGGTGCCGGCTCGCTGCGCGAGCGCGGCCAGCGCGCCGATCGCGCCGAACATGCCGCCCATGATGTCGTTGACGCTGCTGCCGGCCCGCAGCGGCTGCCCGACCGGCCCGGTCATGTAGGCCAGGCCGCCCATCATCTGCACCACCTCGTCGAGCGCGGTGCGGTGCTCGTAAGGGCCGGGCAGGAAGCCCTTGTGCGAGACGTAGACCAGCCGCGGGTTCAGCGCCGCGAGGTTCGCATAGCCGAGGCCGAGCGCGGCCATGCCGCCGGGCTTGAAGTTCTCGCAGAACACGTCGGCCGTCGCGACCAGCTTCAGCACCAGCTCGAGCCCGCGCGGCTGCCGCACGTCGATCGCGAGGCTCTTCTTGTTGCGGTTGAACATCGGAAAGAAGCCGGCGCCCGAGCCCTGCAGCCGCCGGGTGGCGTCGCCCGCCAGCGGCTCCACCTTGATGACCTCGGCGCCCAGGTCGGCGAGCACCATGCCGCAGCTCGGGCCCATCACCATGTGGGTGAACTCGATGACGCGGATGCCGGCCAGCGGCAGCTCGTTGCCGTCATTCATGCTGTCGCTCATGCCGGCACGAACCCGAGCGGCAGCCCCGCCTGCGGCGTGTGGCCGTACAGCGGCTCGCCGGCGAGCGACTGCTGCAGCACCTCGCGCGAGCGCATCAGCCGGGGCAGGTCGACACCGGTGCGCACCCCCATCGCCTCGAACATGAAGACCAGGTCCTCGGTGACGACGTTGCCCGACGCGCCGGGCGCGTACGGGCAGCCACCCAGGCCGGCGAGCGAGCTGTCGAAGACGCGCACGCCAGCCTCGAAGGCGGCCAGGCAATTCGCCAGCCCGAGGCCGCGCGTGTTGTGCAGGTGTGCGGCACCGGCGTGCTCGCCGATCTCGGCGCGCAGCCGCGCGAACAGCCGCTTCACCTGGGCCGGGTTGCCCATGCCGGTGGTGTCCGACAGGCCCGATTCGTCGGCGCCCGCGGCGATGGCCTGCGCGGCGAGGCGGATCACCGCGTCTTCGGACACCGGGCCTTCGATCGTGCAGCCGAACGCGGTCGAGATGCCGGCCTCGATGCGCACGCCGGGCGCCCGCTCGTCGCGCAGTTCGGCGATCGAGCGCAGCGCCTCGATCATCTCCAGCGGCGTCTTGCGCACGTTGGCCAGCGAATGCGCCGTGCTGGCCGACACCGGCAGCGTCAGCTTGTGCACGCCGGCCGCGAGGGCCGCTTCGGCGCCGCGCAGGTTCGGCACCAGCGCCATCACGGTGAGGCCCGGCAGCGTCAGCGCGTGCGCGACGACCTCGGCCACGTCGGCCATCTGCGGCAGCAGCCGGGCCGGCACGAACGAGCCGACCTCGATCTCGCGCAGGCCGGCGGCATGCAGCGCATCGATCCAGCGCAGCTTGTCGGCGGTCGGCATCACGCGCTCGATGCTCTGCAGGCCGTCGCGCGGGCCGACTTCGCTGATCAGCACCGCGGGCGGGGGCAGGGGGCTTGCGTTCATGAGCATGATTTCATAAGATAGAACGACATTCTTTCCTTTGAATTCAAGTATCGATGTCGCCCGGACGCAAGTCAATGGCGGCAACGAGGAGCCCATGCCCCGCAAAGCTGCCCAGGCCTCGGTCGCCGACGAACATGCCGCCCCCGGCGGCGCGGCCGCGGTCGACCGCGCGCTCAGCCTGCTGATGGCGTTCGACAGCGCGCAGCCGATGCTGTCGCTGGCCGAGCTGTCTCAACGCACGCGCCTGCACAAGAGCACCGCGCTGCGGCTGCTGGCCTCGCTGGAGCACGCCGGCCTGGTGCAGCGGCTGGCCGACGGGCGCTACGCCGCCGGCGCGGCGTCGATCCGGCTGCAGGCGGCGCATGCGGCGGCGTTCTCGCTCGAGGCCGTCGTGATGCCGGTGCTGCGGCAACTGGCGGGGGCCACCCGCGAAAGCGCGGCCTTCCATGTGCGGCAGAACGACGCACGGCTGTGCCTGTACCGCGTCGATTCGCCGCAGCCGATCCGCGACCACATCCGGGCCGGCGACGTGCTGCCGCTGAAGCGTGGCGCGGGCGGGCGCGTCATCAGCGCCTATGCGCCGTTGGCGTCGGGCGCGTTGCCGGGCGATGCGATCAGCAAGTGCCTGCGCCGCGACGGCGTGATCGGCCTGGCCGACGACCGCAGCGAGGGCGTGGCCGGCATCTCGTCGCCGGTGTTCGATGCCGCAGGCGCGCTGGCCGGTGCGCTGACGCTGACGATGCCGACCCAGCGCTACACCGACGCGCATGTGGCGCCGGTCCGCGAGGCGGCGATTGCGCTGACGAAGCGGCTTGGCGGGCGATTCCCGGACTGATTGCTTGCGTTGAAGTCACGAATCACCGGATTCGCAGGCTCTTAATCTTCACGCAAGTCTCCAATAGAGTGCGGGGATTCGTTTTCGAGGAGATTCCCCCATGAGCAGCCTTTCCCTGCCGCACGGCATGCAGATCAACGCGCCCGTCCTGCCGGGCTTCGAGACGGTGCTGACGCTGCCGGCGCTGGAGCTGGTCGCCAAGCTGCACCGGGCCTTCGAGCCGCGCCGGCAGCAGCTGCTGGCCGCGCGCGTCGAGCGCACGCAACGGCTGGATGCCGGCGAGCGCCCTGATTTCCTGCCCGAGACGGCGCACATCCGCGCCGGCGACTGGAAGGTCGCGGCCATCCCGAAGGCGCTGCACTGCCGGCGTGTCGAGATCACCGGCCCGGTCGACGCGAAGATGGTGATCAACGCGTTCAACTCGGGCGCCGACAGCTACATGACCGACTTCGAGGACAGCAACTCGCCGTCGTGGTCCAACCAGATCCAGGGGCAGATCAACCTGTCGCAGGCGATCCGCCGCACGCTGACGCTCGAATCGAAGGGCAAGACCTACCAACTGAACGACCAGATCGCGACGCTGCAGGTGCGCCCGCGCGGCTGGCACCTCGACGAGAAGCATGTGACGGTCGACGGCCAGCGGGTGCACGGCGGCATCTTCGACTTCGCGCTGTTCATGTTCCACAACGCGAAGGAACAACTCGCGCGCGGGGCCGGCCCGTACTTCTACCTGCCGAAGATGGAGAGCCACCTCGAGGCGCGGCTGTGGAACGACGTGTTCGTGATGACGCAGGCCGAGCTCGGGCTGCCGCAGGGCACGATCAAGGCGACGGTGCTGATCGAGACCATCCTCGCGGCCTTCGAGATGGACGAGATCCTGTACGAGCTGCGCGAGCACAGCGCCGGGTTGAACGCCGGCCGCTGGGACTACATCTTCAGCTGCATCAAGAAGTTCAAGGTCGACCGCAACTTCTGCCTGGCCGACCGCGCGAAGGTCACGATGACCGCGCCGTTCATGCGCGCGTATGCGCTGCTGCTGCTGCAGACCTGCCACAAGCGCGGCGCGCCGGCGATGGGCGGCATGAGCGCGCTGATCCCGATCAAGAACGACCCGGAGAAGAACGCGATCGCGATGGGCGGGATCATTGCCGACAAGAAGCGCGACGCGGTCGACGGCTACGACGGCGGCTGGGTCGCGCACCCGGGCTTGGTCGAGCCGGCGATGAAGGAGTTCATGGCGGTGCTGGGCGACCGGCCGAACCAGTTCGACAAGCAGCGGCCCGACGTGAAGGTCAGCGCCGCCGACCTGCTCGACTTCCAGCCCGAGGCGCCGATCACCGAGCACGGGCTGCGGATGAACATCAACGTCGGCATCCACTACCTGGGGGCCTGGCTGGCCGGCAACGGCTGCGTGCCGATCCACAACCTGATGGAGGACGCGGCCACCGCCGAGATCAGCCGCTCGCAGGTGTGGCAGTGGATCCGCTCGCCGAAGGGCACGCTCGACGACGGCCGCAAGGTCACCGCCGAGCTGGTGCGGGCGCTGGTGCCGGAAGAACTCGCGAAGATCAAGGCCGGTGGCTTCGAGGGCAAGTTCGACCGCGCGGCGGAGATCTTCACGCAGATGAGCACGCAGGATGAGTTCGCGGAGTTTCTGACCTTGCCACTTTACGAAGAGATTTGATGGCGTTTGCCATTGCCCGAATGGTAGTTGTTGAGCAGAATGACGCAGCGTTATTCTGCTCAACACCGCCATGGCCATCGACATCACCAAGGGCATCGTGCCCATCACGCAAGCCCGCGCTCGCCTGACCGAACTCGCCGACGACGTGTCGAAGTCCGGGCAGGAAAAGATCTTCACGAAGAACGGCGAGAGTTACGTGGCATTGATCACTGCAGAGCAACTGGCCGAATACCACGGCTTCAAGGATGCAGAAAACCTCTCGCGCTTGAAGGCGTTGGTCGAGTCGGCCGAAGACATCGAAGCGGGCCGGGTGTACACCCAGGAAGAATTCAAACCGAGGCTTGCAAAACTGCGAGCCCGGGCTGAGCGCATCGCGAAAGCATGAGTGCGGCAGCGCCGCAGGTGATCTACACGCGGCGCTTCGAGCGCGCCCTCGAGGCGCTGCTCGATCACTACGACGCCATTCGCCACCTGCACCCCGACGCCGGATCCCGCGCCTTGGATTTGCTCGCTGTCGTCGAACTGAAGTTGCCGGTTCTGCTCGCGGCTCAGCCCAGGATCGGTCGCCGAGCTGTCCTCGGCGTCAGCCAAAGCCAGGCAGAGATTGCATGGTTGTCGCGGCTTGCACCGCTGACGTCCCGCCGACGCCTGGAGGCGCGTGAATGGTTGATCGAGGGCTTCTGGATCCTCTATCACCGCACGCCGGCGGCCATCTACGTCGCATCTGCTCGCGGGGAGAGGGAAGCGACGTATCGTTGAATGGGACACCGAACGCTCCCATCATCCGACGCCCTCCGGGAAAGTCCGGTGACGATTTCAGGGCCATCCCTCTTTTAAAAGACGAACGTTCGTTCGAGACTCCGCGTCGGCCGCATGTTTTGCAGGCAGTTCGCAGGATGTTCGGTCCCGCGTGCGCACACGACTGGCTTCGATGCCAGCGGGCGCACGACATACCTAGAACCTTCAGGAGACATCTCGATGAACTTGCCGATCTGCCGCGTGCCGCGGCCGTCCCCGTCTTTGCGTTCCTTGATCCCGCGTGCGCTCGGCGCCATTGCGCTGGCTGCCGGCCTCGCGCTCGGTGCCGCGCCCGAGGCACGCGCTGCCGACACCTACACGAAGACGCAGTACCCGATCGTGATGGTCCACGGCCTGCTTGGCTTCGATGCGATCGGGCCGGTCGACTACTTCTACGGCATCCCGTCGGCGCTGCGCGCGGGCGGCGCCACCGTCTACACGCCCAGCGTGTCGGCCGCCAACTCCAGCGAGGCGCGCGGCGAGCAGTTGCTGCGTGAACTGCGCGCGCTGAAGGCCGCCTACGGCTACGCGAAGTTCAACCTGATCGGCCACAGCCACGGCGGCCCGACGATCCGCTACGTGGCGGCCGTCGCGCCGGAGCTGATCGCCTCCGTCACGACGGTCGGCGCGCCGCACACCGGCAGCAAGACCGCCGACGCGATCCAGGGCGTCACCTCGTGGACCGGCACCACCGGCGCGGTCGCGGCGATCGCGAACGCGCTGGCGGCGACGATCTCGTTCCTGTCGGGCTCGCCGAGCCTGCCGCAGAACTCGCTCGGCGCGCTGCAGTCGCTGAACACCGCCGGCGCCGCCGACTTCAACCGCCGCTTCCCGCAGGCCGCGCCCACCACGCCCTGCGGCCAGGGCGCTGCGGTCGTCAACGGCGTGCGCTACTGGTCGGTCGGCGGCACCAGCGTGCTGACCAACGTGTTCGACGTCAGCGACGGCCTGCTCGCCGCCACCAGCGTGTTCTTCGGCTTCGAGCAGAACGACGGGCTGGTCGGCCAGTGCTCCAGCCACTGGGGCGTGGTGCTGAAGGACAACTACGCCTGGAACCACCTCGACGAGGTGAACCAGGCCTTCGGCATCCGCGGCCTGTTCGCGCAGGATCCGGTCGCGTTCTACCGCAGCCAGGCGAACCGCCTGAAGGCGGCCGGGCTGTGAGCGATCGGCCGGCCTCGCTGTTCGCACTCTCGGTCGCAGGGGTCTGCCTGGTGATCGGCGTGGTCGCCTGGCGGCTCACGCCATCGTCGACGCATGCGGCGCGGCCGGCCGAGCCGCGCTTCACCGAATGGCGCGACAACCCGTTCGCCGCCGGCGTCCCTACCGATGCCGCGGCCTACAACGAAGCATCCGGCCGGGAGGCGGAGGCCGCCGCGGCGCGGGTCGCCCGGCTGTGGGTCGATGGCTCGCTGCGCGGCACCGACCTCGATGGCGACTGGGGCAGCTGGGTCGGCGACCGGCTGCAGCCCGGCCTGGCGCTGCGCCGCCGCTTCGACTACCTGCTGACCGGCACCGGCGAGGTCGAGCCGGCCGAGTTGCGCCACTGGATCGAACAGCAGCTGACGCTCGAACGCGGCATCGACGCCGCGCGCCAGGTGCTCGATGTCTGGGACCGCTACCTCTCGCTGCAGCAACGCCGCTTCGAGACCGCGTGGAAACCCGAGGACCCGACCAGCTGGGCCGGCGTGATGGCCGAACGCTCGAAGGTGCGCCGCGACCTGCTGGGACTGCCGTGGGCGCAGGCCTTCTATGCCGACGAGGAGCGCGACTTCGCGGCGCTCGCGGCCCGCCGCAGCGCGCCGTCCACCGATGCCGCGCCAGCGTCGCCGTCGCTGCTGACCCCGGACGCGGCCCGCCAGACGCCCGAGCTGCAGGCCGCCCGCACCGCGCAGTTCGGTGCGGAAGGCGCTGAGCGGCTGCGCGCCGAGGATGCCGCCTGGGCGCGCTGGGAGCAGCAGATCGCCGACGCGCGGGCCGCGCTGCAGGCGATCGCGCAGCGCCCGGAGCTGTCGGCGCCGCAGCGCGAGCAGGCGCTGCAGGACGAGCTGGCCCGGCGTTTCAGTGGTCCGGAACTGCAACGCGCCCACGCGATCCTGCGCTCCGTCGCACCGTGAACCCGCGAAAGGTGAGGCGCCTGTAGAGTACGGCTGCGCCGATCAGGCGCCCCCTCGACCACCGCGGTCCATCCGGCCGCCCAGGAGCTTCACTTGCATCTTCTGCCTCATCGCCCCCGACGGGCTGCCTTGTTTGCTGCCCTTGCCGCCGTCGCCGCCACGCTGTTCGCCGGCCCCGTCCTCGCGCAGACCGAGGCGCCCCGCTCCGGCATCGACCGCAGCAGCATGGACAACGCCGTGCGTCCGCAGGACGACCTGTTCCGCCACATGAACGGCACCTGGCTGCGCGACGCGCCGATGCCGGCCGACAAGGCCCACATCGGCGCCTTCGAGAAGATCCAGGAAGGCACGCTCGAGAAGCTGCGCGGCCTGATCGAAGACGCCGCGGCGAACGGCGGCGACGCCGACGCGAAGAAGATCGGCGACCTGTACGCCAGCTTCATGGACGAAGCCGTGCTCGAGAAGCTGGGCGCCAAGCCGCTGGCCGGCGAGCTGGCTGCGATCGACGCGGTGCGCACCCGCAAGCAGTTCAGCGTGCTGATGGCGCGCCACGGCCGGCTCGGCATCCCGTCGGCAGTCAACGGCGAGATCGACCAGGACGCGAAGGATTCCACCCGCTACGTCACCTACCTGAGCCAGGGCGGCCTGGGCCTGCCCGACCGCGACTACTACCTGAAGGAAGACGACGCCCGCTTCAAGGAAGCGCGCGCCAGGTACGTCGAGCTGGTCGCGAAGCTGCTGAGCCTGGCCGGCGAATCGCACACCGAGGCCAGCGCCCGCGCGGTGCTCGCGCTCGAGACCGAACTGGCCCGCGTGCAATGGACGCGCGTCGAGAACCGCGATGCCGTCAAGAGCTACAACCCGGTGCTGCAGAAAGACCTGCCGAAGCTCGCGCCGGCCGTCGACTGGAAGGCCTGGCTGGCCGATTCCGGCATCGCTGGCAAGACGCCCGACGTGATCGTGCGCCAGCCGAGCTACTTCAAGGGCATGAGCGCGCTGCTGCAGTCGCAGCCGCTGTCGACCTGGAAGGCCTATGCGAAGACACGGCTGCTGATCTCGTTCGCGCCCTACATGAGCAAGGACTTCGTCGACGCCCATTTCGCGTTCAACGGCACGGTGCTGAGCGGCACCACCGAGAACCGCCCGCGCTGGAAGCGCGGCGTCGGCATCGTCGAGCGCTCCATCGGCGAAAGCCTCGGCAAGGTCTACGTGGCCAAGTACTTCCCGCCCGAGTCGAAGGACAAGATGGAGAAGCTGGTCGGCAACCTGCTGGCCGCCTACAAGCAGAGCATCGACACGCTCGACTGGATGGGCGCCGACACCAAGAAGCAGGCGCAGGCCAAGCTCGCGACCTTCGTGCCGAAGATCGGCTACCCGAAGAAGTGGAAGGACTACAGCCGGCTGCAGATCCGCCGCGACGACCTGGTCGGCAACGTGATGCGGGCGCGCCTGCTGGCCGATGCGCGCGAGGTGGCCAAGCTCGGCAAGCCGGTCGACCGCGACGAATGGTTCATGACGCCGCAGACCGTCAACGCCTACTACAACCCGGCGATGAACGAGATCGTGTTCCCGGCGTCGATCCTGCAGCCGCCGTTCTTCGACGCGAGCGCCGACGACGCGGCCAACTACGGCGGCATCGGCGCAGTGATCGGCCACGAGATCAGCCACGGCTTCGACGACGAGGGCAGCCGCTTCGACGGGCTGGGCAACCTGCGCGAATGGTGGACCGCCGAAGACCGCAAGCGCTTCGAGGCCAAGACCAGCATCCTGGTCGAGCAGTACGGCGCGTTCGAGCCGGTGCCGGGCTACAAGGTCAACGGCGAGCTGACGCTGGGCGAGAACATCGCCGACAACTCGGGGCTGGAGATCGCGTACAAGGCCTACCACCTGTCGCTGAACGGCCAGCCACCGCTCGCGATCGACGGGCTGAGCGGCGACGAGCGCTTCTTCCTCGGCTTTGCCCAGGTGTGGCGCGGCAAGGCGCGCGACCAGGCCATGATCCAGCAGCTGAAGTCCGACCCGCACTCGCCGGAAGAGATCCGCGCCAACGGCACGGTGCGCAACCACCCGGGCTACTACTCGACCTTCGGCGTGAAGGCGGGCGACAAGATGTACCTGCCGCCGGAGAAGCGCGTCTCGATCTGGTGATGCGGATCTGGTGAGAAACTGGGGCGCATGAGCACCCCGCCCGAGTCGCCGGCCTCCCTCGTCCAGTTGCGCGAGAGGTTCGGCGAGCGCTACCGCTGGATGGTGCTGCTGACGGTGATGATCGGCACGATGGCGTCGATCATGGCCTCGACCATCATCAACGTCGCGGTGCCCGACATCAGCCAGCGCTTCGGCCTCGGGCAGGAGCGCGCGCAGTGGCTGTCGGCCGGCTTCATGGCGGCGATGACGGTATCGATGCTGGTCACGCCGTGGGTGCTCGACCGCTTCGGCTACCGCAGCAGCTACTTCGGCGCGGTACTGCTGCTGATGCTGGGCGGCATCGGCGGCGGGCTCGGGACGAGCTTCGAAGGGGTGCTCGCGATGCGGGTGCTCGAAGGCCTGTCGGCCGGCGTGCTGCAGCCGATCCCCGCGATCATCGTGCTGCATGCGTTCCAGCGCCACGAGCAGGGCAAGGCGATGGGCATCTTCGGCTTCGGCGTCGTGCTCGCGCCGGCCATCGGGCCGAGCATCGGCGGCGTGCTGGTCGAGGCCTTCGGCTGGCGCTCGATCTTCTTCGTCGTGGTGCCGTTCTGCCTGGCGGCGCTCGCGATGGCGGCGCGCTACCTGCCGCACAGCTCGCCCGGCGGTGCGCATGTCAACCAGCATGGCCGCAAGCTCGACGTCGGCGGCCTGGCGCTGCTGACGGTGGCGGTGCTGGCGCTGTTGAACGGGCTGGTGCACCTGCACGACGCGGCCAAGCTGTCGGCGATCGTGCTGCTGGCGGTCGCGATCGGTGCCGGCGTCGTGTTCGTCGCGCGCCAGCGCCGAAGCGACAACCCGATCATGCGGCTCGGGCTGTTCAGCTTCCGCTCGTTCTCGATGGGCGGCTGGGTCGCGTTCATCTACGGCATGGCGCTGTTCGGCTCGACCTACCTGGTGCCGGTGTTCATGCAGCTCGCGCTGAAGCTGCCGCCGTCGCAGGCCGGTGCGGTGCTGCTGCCGGCGGGCATCGTGCTCGCGATCACCATCCCGCTGGCCGGCCGGCTGGCCGACAAGCTGCCGGTGAGCCGCGTCGTCGCGGCCGGCGTGCTGCTGCTGGCGGCCTCGTTCTGGCTGATGCTGACGGTAGGCTTCGCGACGGCGCTGTGGCTGATCACGCTGTGGGCGGTGGTCGGTCGCATCGGGCTCGGGCTGGTGCTGCCGTCGCTCAACCTCGGCGCGATGCGCGGGCTGCCGACCGAGCTGATCTCGCACGGCTCGAGCACGATCAACTTCCTGCGCCAGCTGGGCGGGGCGGTGGGGATCAGCATCGTCGGTATCGTGCTGCAGTGGCGGCTGGGCGTGCATGCGGATGCGCCGCTGCGGGCGTTCCATGAGACCTTCGGGCTGCTCGGTGGGATCAGCGCGCTGGCGGTGATCGCGGCGTGGCGGATGGCGCCACCAAACGGGAGTTCGTCGGAGCGAACCTGACATTCGTACCGGTTGCGTTTGGTGGGTCGGTCTCTACAGTGCGACGACCGCGGTGCCGCTCACCGCGACACTCTTCTCCGCGACACACAGCCAGATGCTCTCCACCTCCACGTTCCCATGCCGATGGAGGTCAGGCCGATTGAGGTGGTACGGCTTGACCCAGGACGCCACGGACGCCCCTCACTGATCGGGCGCCCATGTGGCAACTTGCCAATCGAACGCCGTTCGCGGCCGAGCGCGTCTGGCTGCGCGACCGCGATGGCTCCGAGGTCTGGATCGTCGCGGTCAAGGCCACGTTCGACATCGCCGATGGTGCTCCCCGTGTCGCCGACGAACAGGCACCCGTGCTGCGGCTGCCGGAGCACCTCGGCGAAGCCGGCCGCAGCAGCCTGCGTCAAGATGCCGACCTCGTCCTGACCAAGCAGGCCACCGATGTGCTGGTGCTGGGCCATGCCCACGCACCGGGTGGATCACCGGTGACGCAACTGGACGTGGGCTTCAGCGTCGGCCCGATCCGGAAGGTGCTGAGGGTGTTCGGCGATCGGCGCTGGGGCACGCTGGGCGCGTCGGCGCCCGAGCCATTCGCATCGATGCCGCTGGTCTACGAGCGGGCCTACGGCGGCGTGGATGCGGCCTCGGCACACCCTGAGCGCGATTGGGAGTGGCGCAATCCGGTGGGCACCGGATTCGCCGTGTCGGGCCGCCATGCGAAGGGCCTGCGCCTGCCGAACATCGAACGACCGGAGGCGCCAATCCGTGGCTGGCGCGACCGGCCGGAGCCCGCCGGCTTCGGCCCGATCGCGTGCCACTGGCACCCGCGCGTGGGCTTTGCAGGCACCTACGGCGAACGCTGGATGAAGACGCGCCAGCCCTTGTGGGCCGAAGACCTCGACGATCGCTACTTCCAGAGCGCGCCGGCCGACCAGCAGGTGCCGGGCTTCCTGCGGGGCGGCGAGCCGGTGGTGCTGCGTGGCCTGACGCAGGGCGGTAGCCTGGACTTCACGCTGCCCAGGGTCTACCTCGGCTTCGAAACCCATTTCACCGATGGCACGCGGGAGATCCATCGCAACCGCCGCCTGCACACGTTGATCATCGAGCCCGATGGTCCCCGGCTGCAGATGGTGTGGCACAGCGCGCTGCCCTGTCATTTCAAGGTGCATCGGTTGCTGCGCACCGTCATCACGCTGAAGACCGGGCGCGATATGGACGGAGAGCGCCAGTGAGCGAGCCGGTGGCCATCGTCGCGCTGGGGGCGAGCACGCCGGTCGGCCGCTGTGCCGCATCGAGTGCGGCCGCGGTACGCGCCGGCATCTCGGTGTTCCAGGCGCACCCCGCGATGATCGACACGGCGGGCGAGCCGATGACGGTGGCCTTTGCCGACTGGATCGACCTGCAGCAGCCCTTCGAGCAGCGACTCCAGGCGCTGCTGCTCCCTGCTGTCGACGAGGTGCTCGAAGCCGTTGCGATGCCGATGCAGCGGCGCATGCCCGCCGAGTTGGCGCGGTGCGCACTGGCCTTGGCCATGCCGGCGGCACGGCCCGGCCTTGAAGCAGGGCTGGCACAGCGCCTGCTGGAAAGCATCTGCGGTCACTGCGAAGACATGTTTCAAGCCGCCGCGTGCTTCGAGGCCGGGCATGCCGCGGGCCTGCTGGGGTTGCGGGCCGCCGTCTCCAAGCTGGTGCGGGGAGAGTTGGATGCCTGCGTGCTCGCCGGCGTCGACAGCTACCTGCACTCGCTGACGCTGGAGTGGTTGGAGTCCTGCGACCAGTTGCATGGCGCAGGTGTGCAGAACAACGCCTGGGGCTTCGTGCCCGGTGAGGCGGCAGGGGCGCTGCTGCTGACGGGGTGGCACAAGGCGCAGGCGCTGGGGCTGCCGATCCTGTCGGTCGTGCTGGGCACAGGCCAGGCGGTCGAGGCGAACCGGATCAAGACACGCACGGTGTGCATCGGCCAAGGGCTGACGCAGGCCGTGCAGGACACGCTGGCGGCGCTGCCGGCAGGCGCACGCGTGAGCGACATCTACTGCGACATGAACGGCGAACCGTACCGCGCCGACGAGTACGGCTTCACCTGCACGCGTTCGGCGCAGAACTTCGTGTCGGCGTCCGACTTCGTCGCGCCGGCGGACTGCTGGGGCGACGTCGGCGCGGCCGGCGGTGTGCTGCATGCGGTGCTGGCCACGGTGGCCGGCCGCAAGGGCTATGCAAAGGGGCCGCTCTCGCTGCTGTGGGCGAGCAGCGAGGGTGGCGAACGGGCGGCCGCGCTGGTGGCCACGGCGGAGGGCTGACATGGCGGTCACGATCAAGGTCAACGGCACCTCGCACACGCTGGTGCACAAGGGCAGCAGCGGCGTGTCGACGGCGACGGTGCCGGACGTGTGCAAGACCCCGTCGCCGGGTGGGCCGGTGCCGATCCCGTATCCGAACATCTCGCAGTCGTCGACGCTGGCCAACGGCACGACGACCGTGAAGGCCGACGGCGGCATGATGATCGCGATCAAGGGCTCGGAGTTCTCGACATCGAACGGCGACAACGCCGGCACGCTGGGCGGCGTGAAGTCGTCGACCTTCATGAAGGAGTCGACCTGGATCCTCTACTCCTTCGACGTGAAGATGGAAGGCCGGAACGCCTGCCGGCTCACCGACAAGAAACTGCAGAACCATGGGAACACCGCCGACATGGCGGGCGAGCTGCAGATGGCGATCGCGGTGCAGACGCTGCAGGACATGCTGTGCGAATGCGACCAGCAGGTGCAACCCGAACCGGACGACACCTGCCCGTCGCTCGGCGCGAAGAAGCATGAGTGCATGAACAGCAAGATCAGCCAGAACCGGTCGCCCGTGATGATGGTGGGGGAGACGGCGTACAACCGGAAGACGGGTGAGCCTGCGGCGCGGCCGAACACGCGCATGCGGCTGATCGGCGAGCCGATCCATCAGTTCTTCCGGCGCATCCGCGGGAATATCTATCCGGATGCGACGATCCTTGATGACTATGGTCGGCCGGCTCGGTTTGCGGAGTTCAAGTTCCAGTGTCCGTCGCCGGTGCCTACGCGTCTGGGTGGTCCTCCGTCTACTGGAACGGCGGCCCAGTGGTGGAGCAAGGGGCAACGCGGCGAAACCCGTAGGCTGGGTATGCGGCAGGATCCCCCCATCACTGAGAGGCCCGCATTGATCACAAACGAGATGTGCCCATCATGACCGACACGGAAGATCAGGAACTTCGAATACTGGAGGAATTGCAACTGCAATTGAACGTGCGCAGTGGCGAATACTGTGCCGCCCGCACCGGCGTGACGTTGGTGCTGTACTACGGAAGGTCGACGCGCAATTTGGCAGGCGCGGTGGGGCGGCTGGTGGACCTCTACTTGGCAGCCATTCCAGAGGGTGCGATGAGGTCGACTCTGAGTGCAACCGGTATATGGCGGGGCTACACGAAGCAAGGACTGTCAACTCAGCTGCGTAGGCTCACAGCGCAGGACGTCGAATACACCTCCATTCATTTGAGCTCTGGTGAGCCCGCGCACATGGGCGACTATGGATTCCATTTCTTCGGATCTGATCTCTCCAACTTCGAACTGTGGCCTCGCGAGACTTGCTCCTGCATCCTTGAGTTTCCGTTGAGCGTGCTGAGACCCGGGCGTCGAGAGCATTTCGAAGACTTTGTCGCCGAGGCGGCAGCGGTCGAGCCCTTCGAGTCCGGCTACGCGGGTTACGCCTTCAAGCACTTGTCCGAGACATGGGGGGATCAGGCGATGCCCTGGATTGCGCAGAAGGCGCCCCGCTTCCTCGGGCTGGACATCAGCTACGACAGCTTCGCCGAGGTGGCCCGACGCCGTGTGGTGAATGTCTCCTGGATCACGTTGCTGGGGCAGCCTTTGGTTGACGATTTGGGCGGCGAAGCGCAGATCCGCTCTCAGCTGTCATCCGAAGTTCGCCTGCGATCGATTGCTTCTGGCTTGGCGATCGTCGCTGGCGAAGTCCCACCGATCGGCGACGTGAACCGTGGCCCGCACGACCTGCAATGGTTGAAGGAGGTGGCCGCGCTGACCCGGCCGGTTCGGGCGTCGATGGAAATCGACTTTGGCAGCGAGACCTTCCGCCGTACGTGGTTGAGCCGGCTCGACTGAAATGGCCAGGACTCTCCTGTTGGAAGAGATCGGCGTAAAGGAGTTGGACGCGCTGCGACTTCAGTTGAAGATGCGCAGCGGCGAGTACTGCGTCGCGCGCACCGGCGTTACGCTGGTGCTGTACTACGGCAAGTCGATGCGCGACATGGTGGCCCCGCTGACGAGGCTGCTGGATGCTTACTCTGGCGAACCCTCCCATGTCGGCGAATACGGCTTCCATTTTTTCGGGACCGACCTGTCCAGTTTCGATGTGTCGCCGCGCGAAGCATGCTCATGCATGTTCGAGTTTCCCCTCTCGATGTTGAATGTCGAACACCGAGAACGATTCGAGAGCTTTGTGGCGGAGATCTGCGACGCAGAGTCCTTTGAATCGGGCTACGCGGGGTATGCCTTCGAACATCTGACCAGATCGTGGAGAGATCAGGCATTGGCCTGGATTGCGCAGAAGGCCCCACGCTTCCTCGGTTTCGACATCAGCTACGACAGCTTTTCGGCAGTCGCCCGCCGCCGCGTGGTGAACGTCTCCTGGATCACCCTGCTGGGCCACCCCTTGATCAAGGAGCTGGGCGGCGAAGCGCAGATCCGCTCCCAGCTGTCGCCCGAGATTCGCTTGCGATCGCTGGCAACCGGTCTGGTCATCGTCACGGGCGATGTGCCGCCCATCGGTGACGTGTCTCGCGGCGCACAAGACCTGCAGCTGCCGAAGGAAGTCGCCGCATTGACCCGCCCCGTGCGCGCGGCGCTGCAGATCGGCTTCGGCAGCCAAGCCTTCCGCCGCTACTGGCCGAATCGACTCGACTGAGGACCGCCCCTTGCTCCGACCCTTCAACATCACGCTGAACTGCCACGCCTCGCCAGGCACGCTGAACCTGCACCTCCGCTTCATCGCCCCCCTCTCGACCGACGAGCGCCTCGGCTGGCTCGACCTGCTGAAAACCTTCGTCGACGTGGCGCAGTGCGGCGCGCTCTGCGGGTCGAACATCGCGCCGGCGCAAGCGGGCTGCGCCGTCGTCCACGCACACGTGCAGGGCGATGTGGCGGTGCTGGAGCTGTCCAACACCGCCCTCGATCCGGCCGCTTGCACCGTGCTGCTGAACCTGTGCCACTGGGCCCACGCGCAGTTCGCACCGTTGCACAGCCTGTCGCTGGCCTGGGCCGACCTCCCGGATCTGGCGCCCGCACCCGAGGCCGACCTGGTGTTCCCCGGCACCCGGGGCCAGCTCGGCTTCGCCCTGACCGACTACGAACTCGTCGGCCAGACGATCGCAGTCGACATCGAGTTCGAATCGCCGCAGTCCGAGCGCGACCGCGAGCGCATCAACACCGTCCTCGGCCACTGGTTCAAGGCCGCCAATTGGGGCGGCTATGCGGACGAACTCTTCCCGCCCGAGTCCAGCACGCTGACCGTCGCGTCGCCGCCGATGGTCGACGACGAAGTCGGCATCAGCTGGTACTTCGAGTCGTACCACTGCTCCTATGCGGTGTTCGGCGGGCTGCTCAACTGCCTGGCCCGCATCAACGCGACCGACGCACCGATCCGCCAGGTCACGATCGGGGAGTGATCCCGCCGTGCCCTAGGGTTTCCCGCGGGCAGACGGGGTGGCGACGCAGGGGGATCCTGGGTGCTCATGCACAAGACCCCAGGAGACGCCCCGTGAGCACACGTTTCAAGATCAACGGCAAGTCGGTCGACGTGAAGGCCGAACCGGACACCCCGCTGCTGTGGGTGATCCGCGACGAGATCGGCCTGACCGGCACCAAGTACGGCTGCGGCATGGCGCTGTGCGGCGCCTGCACCGTGCACCTGAACGGCCAGCCGGTGCGCTCGTGCCAGACGCCGGTGTCGGCCGTCGCCGGCAAGTCGGTCGCGACGGTGGAGAGCCTGTCGCGCAACAACACCCACCCGCTGCAGGTCGCGTGGATCAAGCACGACGTGCCGCAGTGCGGCTACTGCCAGTCCGGCCAGCTGATGAGCGCGGCCGCGCTGCTGAAGGACAACAAGAACCCGAGCGATGCCGAGATCGACGCCGCGATGAGCGGCAACATCTGCCGCTGCGGCACCTACCCGCGCATCCGCGCCGCGATCAAGAGCGCGGCCGCCGACATGCAGCACCACAAGGCCTGAGGAGAACGCCATGACCAAGACAACAAGTCTCAGCCGGCGCGGCTTCCTGCAGACCTCGGCGCTCACCAGCGGCGGCCTGATGCTGGGCATCGCGCTGCCCGGTGCCGTCTCCGATGCCAACGCGGCCGGCATGCTGTACACGCCGAATGCCTGGGTGCACATCGCCGACGACAACACCATCACGCTGCTGTCGGCCCGCTCCGAGATGGGCCAGGGCGTCTACACCTCGATGCCGATGCTGATCGCCGAGGAGTTGAACGTCGACATCCGCGCGATCAAGGTGTCGATCGCGCCGCCGAACCAGAAGCTCTACGGCAACGCACTGCTCGGTGGCCCGCAACTCACCGGCGGCTCGAGTTCGGTGCGCGACGGCTGGGAGAAGCTGCGCATCGCCGGCGCCCAGGTGCGCATGATGCTGATCAGCGCGGCTGCTCAAAAATGGAACATCCCGGAGTCGCAGCTGCGCGCCGAGAACGGCCATGTGATCGGCCCGAAGGGCAAGAAGGCGACCTACGGCCAGCTGGCCGCGGCGGCCTCGAAGCTGCCGGTGCCGGACAAGGTGGTGCTGAAGGACCCGAAGGACTTCAAGATCGTCGGCAAGCCGACCCGCCGGCTCGACACGCCCTCGAAGGTGAACGGCACGGCCGAGTTCGGCATCGACGTGAAGCTGCCCGGCATGGTCTACGCGTCGCTCGAGCAGTGCCCGGTGATCGGCGGCACGGTGAAGAGCTTCGACGCGAGCAAGGCGAAGACGATGCCCGGCGTGATCGACGTGGTGCAGATCCCCGACGGCGTCGCGATCGTGGCCGACACCTGGTGGCACGCGAAGACGGCGCGCGAGGGCCTGACGGTCGTCTGGGACGAAGGCCCCGGCGCGGCGCTGACGCACACCGCGATGACCGAGAGCACGCGCGGCGCGCTGAAGACCGGCAAGGTGCTGCCGCTGAAGGCGGTGGGGGATGCGGATGCCGAGATCGCGAAAGCGGAGAAGGCGTCTGGCAAGGTGATCCGCGCCGAATACATGATGCCGCTGCTGTCGCACTCGCCGCTGGAGCCGATGAACTTCACCGCGCACGTGCATGACAACCGCGTCGAGCTGATCGGCCCGACGCAGTGGCAGGACGCCGCCGCCGCCACGGTGGCCAAGGTGGTCGGCGTGCCGCCGGAGAACGTGAGCCTGCGCACCACCTTCCTCGGCGGCGGCTTCGGCCGGCGCATCGACATCGACTTCATCATCCAGGCCGCGCAGATCTCGAAGGCAGTCAACAAGCCGGTGAAGCTGCTGTGGACGCGTGAAGACGACATGACGCACGACTTCTACCGGCCGCAGTCGGTGCACCAGCTGGCCGCCGCGATCGGCCCGGACGGCAAGCCGACCGCGATGACCTTCCGGATGAGTTCGCAGTCGATCACCGGCCGCGTGTTCGGCCTGCCGGCCGACGTGCAGGACCCGCTGATGACCGAGGCGGCGGTCGCCGGCTACGCGGTGCCGGCTTCGCGGCACGACATCGTCAAGCACGATGCCGGCTTGCGCGTCGGCTACTGGCGCTCGGTCAGCCACGCGCTGAACGCGTTCGCGAACGAGACCTTCATCGACGAGCTCGCGGTCGCGGCGGGGCAGGATCCGCTCGCCTACCGGATGTCGCTGCTGGCCGGCCAGCCGCGCTTCGCCAACGTGCTGAAGATCGCGACCGACAAGGCCGGCTGGGGCAGCGCGGCGCCGGCCGGGCGCTTCCGCGGCATCGCGCTGATGGAGGGCTACGACACCTACATGGCCCAGGTGGCCGAGATCTCGGTCGCCAACGGCGATGTGCAGGTGCACAAGGTGACGGTGGCGGCCGACCTCGGGCGCATGGTCAACCCCGACACGGTCGAAGCACAGATCCAGTCGAGCATCGTGTTCGGGCTGACCGCGGCGCTGTTCGGCGAGATCACGCTCGAGAAGGGCCGGGTGCAGCAGACCAACTTCCACCAGTACCGTCTGCTGCGGTTGAACGAATCGCCGACGATATCCATCACGCTGGTGCCGAGCACCGAGAAGCCGGGGGGCATCGGCGAGCCGGCGACGGCGCTGATCGGCCCGGCGGTGGGCAACGCGGTGTTCGCGGCGACCGGCAAGCGGCTGCGCAGGATGCCGTTCACGCCGGAGAACATCCAGAGCGCCTGAGCAGCGTGAACGAGGGCGGGGCACGGGTATCCTTGCGGGCTCTTCCGAGCCTGCAATCCGCCCGATGTCTCCGATTCAGAACCTCCCGCTGACCGACCTGCCCGAACGTTGCGAGGTGCTCGTCGTCGGAGCGGGCCCGGCCGGCAGCGCGGCGGCGCAATGGCTGGCGCGGGCCGGCGTCGACGTGGTGCKGGTCGACCAGCACCGCTTCCCGCGCGACAAGGTGTGCGGCGACGGCTTGATCCCCGATGCGCACGCGGCCCTGGCGCGGCTCGGCGTGCTCGACGAGGTGATGGCACTGGCCCAGCCGGCGCAGCACGTCGGCTGCATCGGGCCGCGCGGCGGGCGCGTCGACGTGCCCGGCACGCTGGCGGTGCTGCCGCGCCGCGAGCTCGACCAGATCCTGTGCCGCTCGGCCGCACTCGCCGGCGCGAAGATGTTCGCCCCGGTCCACTTCGAGGGCCTGCTGCACGATGCGGCGGGCCGTGTCGGTGGCGCGACCGTGGGCCATGGCACCGTCAAGCGCGAGATCCGCGCCCGCTGGGTGCTGCTGGCCACCGGTGCGGTGCCGCAGGCGCTGATCGCCGCGGGTGTGTGCGAGCGCCAGGCGCCCAGTGGCATTGCGATGCGCACCTACATCCGCAATCCGGCGATGGCCGATCGGCTGCGCGCGCTCGACGTCGTGTGGGACCGCCGGCTGCGCCCCGGCTACGGCTGGATCTTTCCGTGCCGCGACGGCGTGTTCAATGTCGGCGTCGGCGTCGCGAACAGCCACCGCCGCGGGGCCGACGGCCGCCACAACAAGCTCGACGTGAACCTGCGGCAGATGTTCGCGAGCTTCTGCGAGTTCTATGAACCGGCGCGCGAGCTGCTGGCCGGCGGCGAACTGCAGGGCCCGCTGAAGGGTGCGCCGCTGCGCTGCACATTGAAGGGGGCGGTGTTCTCGCGTCCCGGCCTGCTGGTGACCGGCGAGGCGGCCGGCAGCACCTACTCGTTCACCGGCGAAGGCATCGGCAAGGCGATGGAGACCGGCCTGCTGGCGGCCGAGGCCGTGCTGGCCGGCCGGCGCACCGACGACGATGCCGTGCGCACCCGCTACGAGGCGGCGCTGCGCGCGTTGCAGCCGCGCTTCGCGCTGTACGAGCGGGCGAACGGCATCAACGCCCACCCATGGCTGGCCGACCTGGTGATCTGGCGCGCGCAGCGCAGTGCGCGGCTGCGTGAGCGCATGAGCGGCGTGCTGAACGAGACCAGCAATCCGGGTACGCTGCTGAGCCTGAAGGGCGTCAAGCGCCTGTTCCTGGAGTAGCGACAACCATGTGCCAGCTGCTGGGCATGAATGCCAACACGCCGACTGACCTGATGTTCAGCTTCACGGGGTTCTCGACCCGTGCCGAGGAGCACAAGGACGGCTTCGGCATCGCGTTCTTCGAAGGCGCGGGCACGCGGCTGTTCGTCGATGCGCAGAGCGCGCGGCTGTCGCCGGTGGCCGAGATGGTCCGGCACTACCCGATCCGCAGCCACAACGTCATCGCGCACATCCGCAAGGCGACGCAGGGCGTGGTGGCGCTGGAGAACACGCACCCGTTCGTGCGCGAGCTGTGGGGGCGCTACTGGGTGTTCGCGCACAACGGCGACCTGAAGAACTACCAGCCGCGGCTGCATGCGGCGTTTCGCCCGGTGGGCAGCACCGACAGCGAGCGCGCGTTCTGCTGGCTGATGCAGGAGCTGTCGAAGGCGCATGCCGACCTGCCGCCGGTGGGTGAACTGACGGCCACGCTGGCCGAGCTGGTGCCGCGCATCGCGGCGCACGGCAGCTTCAACTTCATGCTGAGCAACGGCCAGGCGCTGTGGGCCCACTGCTCGACGAAGCTGAGCTGGCTGGTGCGGGAGCATCCGTTCCACAAGGCGCGGCTGCAGGATGAGGACATGAGCGTCGACTTCGCCGAGCTGACGACGACGGCCGACCGGGTCGCGGTGGTCGTCACCGAGCCGTTGACCGCCGATGAAGCGTGGCGGGCGTTTGAGCCGGGGGAGTTGAAGGTGTTCGTGAATGGTGGGGTGGTGGAGCGCTGAGCCTTCTTCGCGGAGCGTTATTCCGCCTGCCGTTTGTTCGCGACGAACTTTCTCGCGTGCAGAAGAATGCCGGAACCGCGCGGATCGATCGGCGTGCCGTCCAGTTCGCTCAACCGGCCGTGCGTTTCCTCGACGATCTTGATCAGATAGAGCTCGAGGAATTCCAACGCCACGGCGAGCGCGTCCATCTCGTCCCGACCAATGACCTCTGACGACAGGTCAGGGTCGTCGCAGGTCAGTACTTGGCAGCCGGCATAGTTCCCGTCCAGCATTGCCGGCCGGTAGGGCGCGCCGAGAGCGACGTGGATGGCCACCGTCGTTCCATCGGGCATCTCAAGTTGAAGTGATCGGGATGCGATTGAAGTGAACATGGCTGTTCCGTTTCAGTTGCCGGAGTATTTCGCGTTGCATGCCGCAATGCGGGCGAAGTGAGCAGCGAAGCAACCAGATTTGGTGGCCTCGTCGCATGCCGATTCCACACAAGCCTTGAGAATGGCTTGACTGGCGATATAGCACGCGGCGCGCTCTTTCTTCCCATCGGGGTTGAGGGGCCTCGCCAGTATCGGGTCGGGCGGCCAAATGTTCGTCGAACCACCTTGTAGCGGATCGGTCGGATCTGCCGGGCTTGATGCTGGCCGAGGCTTGAACAACTCTCGGCATCCGGGCGAGAGAATGCAACCGATGACAGCCGCGGGAATGAGCATCGGCAGCGCTTGAGCCAACTGCCCGTCACGGTCGATGTATTCGGCAGGCCTGCCATCGACATACGAATAGGTGTTCATCCCTCCGCGCAGCCCGATGGGATCCGACTCCCTGTACCGCCCGGTGCCGCTGTCGTAGTTGCGGAAGTAGTTGTAGAACAGGCCACTCTCCGCATCCGCGTACTGACCTGGAAGGCGCAGGTTCTGCGTGAAGGAGCCGAGCCCGCTCGGGTTGACCTCGGGCGCGGTCGTTCCGAACGGCTCGGCAAACCATTGCCAGTGAATCGCGTTGTTCATGTCGACGACGAGCCGCGGTGTATTCAGGTGATCGGCATGGATGTGGAAGGCCAGCGGTGCGCCGCTCGGATTCGCAGGATCCGGCATGAACATCGCCACCGGGATGTCGTCGAGCCACACGTATTCGCGCAGCGCCTGTCCCGCTTGGTCGTATTCGCCGAGCAGCTCACCGTTGAGCCCGTAGACGAAGATGATCGTGCTGCTCGCTCCTGCACTTGTCACCTTGCGGATGCGCCGCTTGTCGGCGTCGTAGGTGTAGGTGCCGGTGACGCCTGCCTTCGTGATGCTCGCAAGGGACCCGCTCAAGCCATAGGTTGCCGTGTAGTTCGGGTTGTCGCTGGTCGTGTTCCCGGCGTTGTCATACCCGAAGCTGCGCGCGGGGTTCGTGATGCTGGCGAGCCGATTGCTCGTCGCCTCGGTGCTGTAGAGGCTCGGACTTCCGTTCAGGCTCACGCCGGTGCGGTTGCCGTTGGAGTCATAGGTGATCGACCAAGTGCTCACAACCGTCGTCACCTGCGTGATTCGGTCATTCTCGTCATAGCCGAAGCTCTGGTCCAACGCCGGCTGCGAGATGCCGTCGTTGGCGCTCAGGTGCGTGAAGCTGATGATGCGGTCGGCCGCGTCGTAGGTCACGTCGCGGAAGACGTTGCCCAGTCGATACCGGGTCACGCGACCACTCAGGTCGTAGAAGCGCTCGTGCAGCGTTGTCCCATCCGCCATGTTCCAGTTCCAGCTCGTCACTGGGCCGAAGGGCTCCCACTTGATGTTGCTGAGCAGCGGCGTCGGGGTGTCGTTCGCATCCTGGGCCAGGCCAATGCCAGTGACGTGCCGGCTGGTGTAGCTCTGCACCACCTTGCGGCCCGACGGGTAGGTGATGCTGGTCAAGCGGCCCAACGTGTAGCCGTAGCTCGTGGTGCTGACGATGGCGGTGCTGTTGGCGCCAGCAGCCGGACTCACGGACTGAACGGCTTCGAGCACCCGTCCGCGCTGGTCGTACTTGAAGCGAGACCAACCGTTCGGGTGATCGGTGCGGCTCAGCCGGTTGGCGCTGTAGCTGTAGTCCGGGCCCTTCAGGTCATAGGCCCAGCTCACCGTCTGGCTCGCCTGGCCGCAGCCGTCGCGCGGGTACTGCGTGACGAGGCTCCTCGGGTCGGTGACCTGGGTGATGCGATCCTTGCCGTCGTATTGGAACTGCGTCAGCCCCTGCTTCGGATCCGTGTGGTCCTTGACCCGGTACAGCGAGTCGTAGCTGAACTTGGTCTGAATGTTCAGGCCGCCGGGATCACGGGTGATCTTCGTGACGTGTCCTTCGGCATCGTATTCATACGCGCGAAGCGGCGTCGGGGATATCGGTGGCGGTGGCAACGTCTGGGCGTGGGCCGTGAGCTGGCCGGCTGCTACGAGTGCAGTGATGACTCGCACGAGCGCAACGGCCTTGCGCCCGGCAAAGAGACATGCCATGAATGGCTCCTGGGGTCGGTTGAAATGGCCCCAACAGCCCGGGCGCGACGCGCGATGCTAGTAAAACGTCGCCTGCGCCGGCTCCTTACTTTCTACAGAATTGCGCGCTACTCATCCGCAGGCTGCCCACCATATTTCTCGCCTCCGCCATATTTACTGCACAGTAAATATCGAAGAACTGCGAAATATGGTCCGCGCCGGCAAGCCCTCAGAGCCGCTCCTGCGACCCCGGATCGAACAGCGACACCTTCTCCGCCGCGATCCGGAACGGCGCCTGCGCGCCCACCGCCGGCTCCGCGTGCCCGCTCAGCATCGCGCTGACCTGCTGGCCCTGCACGTCCATCCAGACGATGGTCTGCGCGCCCATCGGCTCCACCAGCGCGACCGTGCCGGTGCCGTCGCCCACGGCCGCGCCGTCCAGGTGCAGCGCGATGTCTTCCGGGCGGATGCCCAGCAGCACCGCCTGCCCGTCGCGCGGCGCCTGCGCGAATGCATAGCGCGTCACGTCGACCGACAGGCCGGTGCGCTTGAACGTCACCGCGCCGCCCGCCACCTGCAGCGTGCCTTCGGCGAAGTTCATGCTCGGCGAACCGAGGAAGCCGGCGACGAACACGTTGGCCGGCCGGTTGTAGATCTCGCCCGGCGCGCCGATCTGCTGGATGCGGCCCTTGTTCATCACCGCGATGCGCGACGCGAGCGTCATCGCCTCGACCTGGTCGTGCGTCACGTAGACCATCGTCGTGCCGATGTTCTTGTGCAATTGCTTCAGCTCGCGGCGCAGCTCGGCGCGCAGCTTCGCGTCGAGGTTCGACAGCGGCTCGTCGAACAGGAACACGCCGACGTCGCGCACCAGCGCGCGCCCGATCGCGACCCGCTGGCGCTGCCCGCCCGACAGCTGCGAGGGCTTGCGCTTCAGCAGCTCCTGCAGGTGCAGGATCTCGGCGGCGCGTGCCACGCGCTTCTCGATCTCGGCCTTCGGCGTGCCGTTCACGCGCAGCCCGAACGACATGTTCCGCTCGACACTCATCGTCGGGTACAGCGCGTACGACTGGAACACCATGCCGATCGAGCGGTCCTTCGGGTCGGCCCAGGTCACGTCGCGCCCGCCGATCTCGATGCTGCCGGCATGCACGTCCAGCAACCCGGCGATCGAATGCAGCAGCGTCGACTTGCCGCAGCCCGACGGCCCGAGCAGCACCAGGAACTCGCCGGCCTGCACGTGCAGGTCCATCGCGGCAATGATCGGAACGCCGCCCAGGCGGATCTCGAGCTGGCGGATGTCGACGTTCGCCGACGCCACATGCGGCACCGGCGTCGCGGTGGATGACGAAGACGGCAGGTCGACGGATGAATTCACAGGAATGGCAGACACGGATCAACCCTTCACGGCACCAGCCGCAATGCCGCGCACGAACCAGCGGCCTGAAATGAGATAGATGGCCAGCGGAACCAGCGAGGTGAGCACGGTGGCCGCCATGTTCACGTTGTACAGGCGCTCGCCGGTGGTCGTGTTGATCACGTTGTTCAGCTGCACTGTCATCGGCAGGTTGTCGCGCCCGGCGAACACCAGCCCGAGGATGAAGTCGTTCCAGATCGCCGTCACCTGCATGATCACCGCGACGATGATGATCGGCGTGGCCATCGGCAGCATCAGCTGGAAGAAGATCCGGAAGAAGCCGCCGCCGTCGATGCGCGCCGCCTTGAACAGCTCGCCCGGCACCGATGCGTAGTAGTTGCGGAACAGCAGCGTCATCACCGGCATGCCGAAGATCGTGTGGATCAGCACGATGCCGGGCAGGCTGCTGAAGATGCCGGCCGCCGCGAACGCGCGCACCAGCGGGAACATCACCACCTGGTAGGGCACGAAGGCGCCGATCATCAGAACGCCGAACAGCAGGTTCGCGCCGCGCGCGCGCCAGAACGACAGCGCATAGCCGTTCAGCGCGCCGAAGAAGATCGAGATCACCGTGCTCGGCAGCACGATCTTCACCGAGTTCCAGAAGCCGACCTGGATGCCGCTGCAGTCGAGGCCGGTGCAGGCCTGCGACCAGGCCGCGATCCACGGCTCGATGGTCCAGTCGGCGGGCAGTGCGAACAGGTTGCCGAGCCGGATCTCGGCCATCGGCTTCACCGAGGTGACGAGCATCACGTACAGCGGCAGCAGGAAGAACGCGGCGCCGGTCAGCAGGAAGGCATAGACGCCGATGCGCGCCGGCGTGACGCGCGACGGGCGCTTCGAGCGCACGGGTGCCACGGCCGAGGGGAGGGCGGAAGAAGGCGTGGACATCGGTTGAAACCTCAGGCTTCCCGCGCGTTGCGGTTGGAGCGGCTGCGCGCGTACATCCACGGCGTGATCACGGCCAGCACCGTCAGCAGCATCACCGTGCTCGCGGCCGACGCGAGGCCGATGTTGGCGCGGCCGAACAGGTAGTCCATGATGAACTTCGCCGGCACCTCGCTCGCGATGCCGGGGCCGCCCTGGGTCATCGCGATCACCGCGTCGTAGACCTTCACGACACCGACCGACAGCAGCACCAGCGCGGTCGCGAACGACGGCCCGAGCTGCGGCAGCACRATGCTCGCGTAGACGCGCCAGCGCGGAATGCCGTCGATGCGCGCGGCCTTCCACATCTCCTCGTCGACGCCGCGCAACCCGGCCAGCATCAACGCCATCACCAGCCCCGAGGCCTGCCACACCGCGGCGATCACCACCGTGTAGATCACCTTGTCCTGGCTGACGATCCAGTCGAAGCTGAAGTTCTCGAAACCCCAGCCGCGCACCGTCGTCTGCAGGCCGAGCTCGGGGTTCAGGATCCACTGCCACACCAGCCCGGTCGCGACGAAGCTCATCGCATACGGATAGAGGAAGACGGTGCGCAGCACGCTCTCGCCGGCCACCTTCTGGTCGATGAAGACCGCCAGCAGGAAGCCGATCACCAGGCACGCGAGGATGAACAGCACGCCGAAGATCAGCACGTTGTGCACCGAGACCATCCAGCGCTCGCTGGTGAACAGCCGCTCGTACTGCGCGAGGCCCACGAAGCTGTCGCTCGGGAAGGTGCGCGAGTTGCTCAACGAGATGCGCACCGACCACAGCACCGTGCCGATGTAGGCGAACAGCACCGTGGCGGCCATCGGCAGCAGTGCCGCGTAGACCGACCAGTGTTGCCGCAGTCGGCTGCGCCCGACGTCCATCGTGGATTCCTCAAAGCCCTGCCAAGGCGGCAAGGGTAGACAAAAAAAGGGTGGGCCGCAGCCCACCGTGGGAATTACATCCAGGCCGCCCGACCCGGAGGGTCAGGTCTTCAGTGCAACGGCCAGGGCCTTCGCAGCATCGTCGACCGACTGGTTGGTGTTCCACAGCTTGGTCAGCACGTCCTGCACGGCGCCGATGGTGTCGGGCGTCGCGAGCATTTCCGAATCCGGCAGTTGGCGCGAGGCGTCCTTCATGATGGCCACGCCGGCTTGCGCGCAGATGTCCATCTTCGAGGTGTCGACGTCGGTGCGGATCGGGATCGAGCCCTTCTTGTTGTTGAAGGCGACCTGCGCGGCCGGCGAGGTCATCGTCGTCGCGAGCAGCTTCTGCGCCTTGATGGCCTCGGGGTTGGTCGTCTTCGGGAACACGAACACGTCACCGGCGACGATGTACGGCGACTTCGGACCGAAGCCCGGGAAGCAGCCGAATTCCTTGCCGGCCGTCTGGTTGGCGGCCTGGAACTCGCCCTTGGCCCAGTCGCCCATGATCTGCACGCCGGCCTTGCCGGAGATCACCATCGCGGTCGCGTCGTTCCAGTTGCGGCCCGGCGAGCCGGCGTCCACATAGTTGTGCAGGCGCTTGAAGGTGGCCAGCACCTTCTTGAACGGCTCGCTGGTGACCAGCGCGGCATCCTTGTCGCGGTAGAACTTCAGGAACATCTCCGGGCCGCCGACGTGCGCCAGCACCGCGTTGAAGGTGATGCGCTCCTGCCACGACTGGCCACCCAGCGCCAGCGGCACCAGGCCGGCGGCCTTCAGCTTGTCGAGCGCGGCGAAGAATTCGTCGATGGTCTTCGGCTCGTCCTTGATGCCGGCCTTCGCGAAGGCGGCCTTCGAGTACCAGAACCAGGCGGGCATGTGCACGTTGACCGGCACCGCGTAGTAGTGGCCCTTCACCTTGACGGTGTTCAGCACCGGCTGCGGCAGGATCTTGTCCCAGCCTTCCTTGGCCGCCACGTCGTCCATGTCGGCCAGCTTGCCTTCGGCGACGATGTCGTGGAACTGCTTCGAGGTGTTGAACTGCGCGGCGGTCGGCGGGTTGCCGCCGACGATGCGGTTGATGGCCGCGGCGCGCGCGTTGTCGGCACCGGCCACGGCGCTGTCGACCCAGGTGCCGCCGGCCGCCTTGTAGGCGTTCGCGAACTCCTTGATGGCGGCCGATTCGCCGCCCGAGGTCCACCAGTGGATCACCTCGGCCTTGACCTGGGCCTGGGCCTCGGTGACGACTCCCAGTGCGCCGAAGCCCACGACCATGCCGGCGAGAACTGCCTTCAATTGAAACGCCATGTCTGTCTCCTGTGGTGAAACTCGAGCACTCCGGCTCATTGGGGGGTGAACAACCCGGCTTCCCGGGTGAATCGGTGAACGCTGAGACGCCTCGATCAAGCCGGGGACTGTCTCGCCTTCATGAACGCCTGGACGACGCGGCCGCTGTCCTTCCAGGTGCGCGCCTGGGTGTCGTAGTCGACGTGGACGATGCCGAAGCGGCGCTCATAGCCATACGCCCATTCGAAATTGTCGAGCAGCGACCAGATGAAATACCCGCGAATATCCACGCCGTGGCGCATCGCGTCGTCCACCGCCAGCAGGTGACGGCTGATGAAACTGATGCGCGACGGGTCGGCGACGCGGCCGTCGACGACCTTGTCGCCCGAGGCCATGCCATTCTCGGTGATGTAGATCGGCGGCAGGTTCTTGTAATTCGCGTGGAAACCCTTCAGCAAGCGGGCCAAACCCTGCGGATACACCTCCCAGCCCATTTGCGTGCGCTCGACGCCGGGCATTTCGGTTTCGATGAAACCGTGCCGGCCGTCGCTCTTGACCTGGGTGCGGAAGTAATAGTTGATGCCGAGGAAATCGAGCGGCGCGGCGATCGTCTGCAGGTCGCCTTCGAGCACCAGCGGCTCGGCGCCGGGCCACAGCCGCCACAGGTCGGCCGGGTAGCTGCCCTTCAGCAACGGGTCGAGCACCCAGTTGTTGTGCTGCACCTCGAACAGGTAGGCCGCATCCTGGTCCTGCGGCGACGGCGTTTCGGACACCGCGGCACCGACGTTGGCGACGATGCCGACCTGCGAGCCCGGGTCGTTGCGGCGCAGGATCGCCACCGCGGTGCCGTGCGCCAGCAGCAGGTGGTGCATTGCCTGCGTCGCGTAGCGCAGGTTCTGGCGGCCCGGTGCATGGCGGCCCACGGCGTAACCCAGGAAAGCCGAGCACCACGGCTCGTTCAGCGTGGCCCAGGCCGTCACCAGCCCCTTGAACTCGCGGCTCACCAGCTCGGCGTACTCGGCGAAGTGGTAGACCACCTCCCGGTTGGTCCAGCCGCCGCGGTCCTCGATCCACTGCGGCAGGTCCCAGTGGTACAGCGTCACGTAGGTCTGGATGCCCTTGGCCTTCAGCGCTTCCAGCAGCCGCTTGTAGAACGCCAGGCCCTTCGGGTTGGGCTGGTTGTTCGCGTCCATCACGCGCGGCCAGGCGATCGACAGGCGATACGCCTGCACGCCCAGTTCCTCGATGATTTCCAGGTCTTGCGGCCAGCGGTGGTAATGGTCGCAGGCAAACTCGCCGGTGTCCCCGTTCAATACCATGCCGGGGGTGTTCGAATAGGTATCCCAGATCGACGGAATCCGTCCGTCTTCATGGATGGCGCCTTCGATCTGATAAGACGCCGTGGCGGTACCAAAAAGAAAATCAGGCGACCAGAGCCTGGAATCCTTGGGAATCTCCAACTGCTCTGCACTGTACTTCGCCGAATTCTTGCTCACTCCACACCTTTCGCTACTGCTGCTTGACTTGACGGATCGTCCAGGCACTACAATGCCAGCCCAATTGGAACCGGTTCCAAAGAGCGGAACGCATTTCAGCACCTCTGCGGTCATTCAACATTGGGGAAAACCCGGTCGGATGGGTAAAGGAACAGGGCGCACAGCGTGATTGCGGGCGGTCCCTATGATTCCCGGTTCGGGTGAAGGTTCTTTCACGGGCGACGAATGGCAACCATCAAGGACGTGGCGCGGCTGGCGGGTGTGGGGGTCGGCACCGCCTCGCGCGTGATCTCCGGCCGCGGCTCGGCGTCGCCGGCGGCGGTGGAGCGGGTGCAGGGCGCGGTGCGCCAGCTCGGCTTCCGGCCGTCGAGCCTCGCGCGGGCGCTGTCGTCGCGCACGCTCGGCATGATCGGCGTCTTCGTGCCCGATTTCAGCGGCCCGTTCTTCGGCCGCATCCTGCAGACCATGGACGCCGAGCTGCGCGAGTTCGATCGCCACATGGTGGCCGCCAACGGTTGCGGCCATGGCGACCGCCGCCAGCAGGCGCTGGACGGCACCGCGTTCCTGATCCAGCGCGAGTGCGACGGCCTGATGCTGCAGAGCAATGAGCTGCTCGACGAGGACCTGCTCGCGCTGCACCGGCTGCAGCCGCGCCTGGCGGTGTTGAACCGCCTGGTGCCGACGCTCGAGGCGCAGTGCTTCTCGGCCGACCACCATGTGGGCGGGCAGCTCGCGGCGCAGGCGCTGCTGAGCCGCGGGCACCGGCAGATCGCGGTGATCTCGGGGCCCAACTCCGCACCCGACAACGAGGCGCGCCTGGCGGGCTTCTATGCCGAGCTGGCGGCGCATGGCATCGCGCGCGCGACGGTGCCGCAGGTCGAGGGCGACTTCAGCTCCGAAAGCGGCTGGCGCGCGGCCACGCAGCTGCTGGAGCGCGGCGTGCCGTTCACCGGCCTGTTCGGCGCGAACGACGTGATGGCGATCGCGGCGATCTCGCGGCTGCAGCACGCCGGCCTGCGCGTGCCCGAGCAGGTGTCGGTGGTCGGCTACGACGATTCCGAGCCGGCGTCGTACAGCAACCCGCGCCTCACCTGCGTGCGCATCCCGATCCAGGACGTGGTGTCGAACGCGTCGCGCTATCTGTTGAACGCGTGCTACGGCAGCACGCTGCCGGTGACCCACATCTTCGAGCCGACTTTCGTGTGGCGCGACTCGGTCGCGAAAGTTCCCTGAAATACACCACCCTCCGAAGAGGGATGCGCATTGCGTCGGCGAGGAACGAGGTGCCCGACAAAGTTTGGTCTGTGCATCGACGGTTTGCGTCAGATGCAAGTGATAAACGGTTCCACTTTGGGGTCGGGCGGCAGTGGCATGCGAACTGCAACCCGCAGTCCCCATGGGCGACCGCCTGCCTGCACCGTTGAAAAAGCGAAAGTTTTCGATGACCGATCACCATGACCTCGACAGCCGGCTGCGCCGGCGCCTGATTGGCGCGACGCTTGCGTCCGCGGCCACCGCGGCGCTGGCCGCCTGCGGCGGCAGCAGCGATTCCTCGCCGTCCCCGGCACCGGTGGGCGGCACGCCGCCGGCTCCCGCGCCGTCGCCTTCTCCGTCACCCGCCCCGGCTCCTTCCCCGGCACCGTCGCCCGCTCCTTCGCCGGCGCCTTCCCCTGCACCGTCTCCCGCGCCTTCACCGTCACCTGCGCCGGCGCCTGCTCCCGCGAGCAACAAGAGCTTCAAGCGCGGCGTCGCCTACGACCTGGCCACCACGGCCGACCTGAACGCGCTCGCGCCGGGCGTGTCCTGGTGGTACAACTGGTCGCCCCGGCCGGCCCTGACGCCGCCCAGCGGCACCGACTTCGTGCCGATGGTGTGGAACTTCGCGTTCAACGACGCCGAGATCGAGACGTTGCTGAAGGCCAACCCGCAGTACAAGTACCTGCTGGTGATCAACGAGCCGAGCCTGGACGGCCAGGCAACGACGACGCCGGCCGACGCGGCGGCGGCTTGGCCGCGCCTGGAGGCGCTGGCCACCAAGACGGGCGTGAAGATCGTCGGCCCGCAGGTCACCTGGGGCACGATGGCTGGTTTTCAGGATCCCGTGGTCTGGATGGATGCCTTCTACGCCGCCTACCGCAACGCCAACGGCGGGCGCGATCCGCGCATCGACATGCTGTCGTTCCACTGGTACGACTACGGCCTGGCCGACCAGCTCGACCGCCTGAAGAAGTACGGCAAGACGTTCTGGGTCACCGAGTTCGCGAACTGGCACGACGGCGACGGCTCGGCAGCGATCGACACCGTGGCCAAGCAGAAGGCCCAGATGAAGGAGATGGTCGCGATGCTCGAAAGCCGCGCCGACGTCTTCCGCTACGCCTGGTTCACCGGCCGTTGGGACAAGGACGACCACTACACCAGCCTGTTCGTCAAGAACGCGGACGGCAAGAAGGACGGCAAGCTGACCGAGCTGGGCCAGTACTACCTGTCATTGCCGTTCTGATCCCCGGAGCCTTGCCGTCCCATGCGTGACCCCGTCACCTTCGACCAGCTGAAGATCTTCATCGCCTGTGTCGAACGAGGTAGTTTTTCCGGTGCGGCGCGCAAGCTGCACCGCACCCAGTCGGTGGTGAGCCAGGCGATCGCGCAGCTGGAGCGCCAGATCGGCGTGACGCTGTTCGACCGCAGCGGCCGCCTGCCGACGCTGACCGACGAAGGCCGTGCGCTGCTGGCCGACGCGCGCATCGTCGCGCGTGGCGTCGACGGCTTCAAGGCACGTGCCAAGAGCCTGTCCGACGGGCTCGAGCCGGAGCTGTCGGTCGCGATGGATGCGCTGTTTCCGATGGACTGGCTGACGCAGGCGGTCGGTGCGTTCCGCCACGAGTTCCCCGGCACGCCGCTGCGGCTGCATGTGGATGCGATGGGCGCGATCCTGCAGCCGGTGCTCGACGGGCAATGCCGCATCGCGGTGATCGGCAGCCTGCCCGAGGTGCCCGACACGCTCGAATCGCATCCGCTGCTCGACGTGGCGGCCGTCACGGTGGTGGCGCCGACGCACCCGCTCGCGTCGCACGACGGGCCGATCCCGCGCGCGGTGATCGAGCAGCACGTGCAACTGGTGCTGACCGACCGCTCGCGCATGACGGCCGGGCGCGATTACGGCGTGGTCTCGCCGATCACCTGGCGGCTGGCCGACCTGAGCACCAAGCACGCGTTCCTGCGCGCCGGCTTCGGCTGGGGGCACATGCCGCGCCCGCAGGTCGAGGCGGACTTGGCCCAGGGCAGCCTGGTGACGCTGGAGGTGGAGGGCCTGCCGTTCAACCCGCCGTCGTTCGCGATGCGCTCGGTGCACCGCAAGGATGCGCCGCCGGGGCCGGCGGCGCGCTGGTTCCTCGACTGGCTGAAGCAGGCCGAGGCGGACCGGGCGTAGGCAAGGTCAGAGAGACAGCGTCAGCTGCAGCATCGAGAAGGCGGTCCACAAGCGGCGCAGGCCGAGCAGGTAGGTCGGCCGGTCGCCCTTCGCGGCAGATTCTTCCGCAAGCGCCATCGCCTTCGCGAAGGCCAAACCGAGACTGCCATGCTCGACCGGGATGCTGCTGCGCACGGTGTCGAGCAGGGCTCCCCATTCCTGTGGATGGCCGGGTTCGCGGATCGCTGTCGCAAGCTTGTCCTTGAGGAGGTCCAGCTCGGCGCAAAAGGCTTTGAGCTGTTCAGATGCGGCCGGGCTCGCCAGCCGGGCCTCGCGGCGGGCCGCCAGGAGTTTCTGCGCCAGCTCGGCGTTGTCGGGGCGTCGCTTCAGCGTACCGGCCTCGGCGTCGAGGGTCGAGCCGGACACGGGGCGGGGGGTGATCGGGCTCATCGTACTCATGGGATGACTGCTTCGCGAGGTTGACGGAGTTGGGGAATCAAGGGTCGTCCCGGGCTGAGTGGCTTCTCGCCCCGAATGATTCCAAGACGAACATACCGGCCTGTTCCGGGGGCGCTTCCTATAATCGCCCCTCGCCCTCCGAGCCACCCACGGCGCCGTAACGATGACTCCCGACTTCAAGCCCACCGAGATCGAACGCGCCGCCCAGGCCGCGTGGACCGCTGCCGACGCCTACCGTGTCACGGAAGACGCCAGCAAGCCCAAGTTCTACGCCTGCTCGATGCTGCCGTACCCGAGCGGCAAGCTGCACATGGGCCATGTGCGCAACTACACGATCAACGACATGTTGACGCGCCAGCTGCGCATGAAGGGGATGAACGTCCTGATGCCGATGGGCTGGGACGCCTTCGGCCTGCCGGCCGAGAACGCGGCCATCAAGAACAAGGTGCCGCCGGCCAAGTGGACCTACGACAACATCGCCTACATGAAGCGGCAGATGCAGGCGATGGGCCTGGCCATCGACTGGAGCCGCGAGATCGCGACCTGCTCGCCGGCCTACTACCGCTGGAACCAGTGGCTGTTCCTGAAGATGCTGAAGGCCGGCATCGCCGAGCGCCGCACCCAGGTCGTCAACTGGGACCCGGTCGACCACACCGTGCTCGCCAACGAGCAGGTGATCGACGGCAAGGGCTGGCGCTCCGGCGCCCCGGTCGAGAAGCGCGAGATCCCCGGCTACTACCTGAACATCACGAAGTACGCCGGCGAGCTGCTCGACTACGTGCAGGAGCAGCTGCCGGGCTGGCCCGAACGCGTCAAGCTGATGCAGGAGAATTGGATCGGCCGCAGCGAGGGCGTGCGCTTCGCGTTCCCGCACCGCATCGCCGGCGCCGGTGTTGGCGCCGATGCCCAGCCGATCGGCGGCGGCCGTCTCTACGTCTTCACGACGCGCGCCGACACCATCATGGGCGTGACCTTCTGCGCGGTCGCGCCCGAGCACCCGCTGGCCACGCACGCCGCGGCCTCGAACCCGGTGGTTGCTGCCTTCATCGAAGAGACCAAGGCCGGCGGCACCACCGAGGCCGAACTCGCCACGCAAGAGAAGAAGGGCGTGCCGACCGGCCTGGTCGTGCAGCACCCGATCACCGGCGAAGACGTGCCGGTGTGGGTCGGCAACTACGTGCTGATGAATTACGGCGACGGCGCGGTGATGGGCGTGCCGGCGCACGACGAGCGCGATTTCGCGTTCGCGAAGAAGTACGGCCTGGGCATCCTGCAGGTCGTCACGATCGACGGCGAGCATTTCAGCTACGACCACTGGCAGGAGTGGTACGGCGACAAGCAGCGCGGCATCACGATCAATTCCGACAACTTCAGCGGGCTCGACCACGCGAAGGCGGTCGATGCGGTGGCCGCGGCGCTGGCCCACAAGGGCCTCGGCGAGAAGAAGACGACCTGGCGCCTGCGCGACTGGGGCGTCAGCCGCCAGCGCTACTGGGGCACGCCGATCCCGATCATCCATTGCGATGAGCATGGCGCCGTGCCGGTGCCCGAGAAGGACCTGCCGGTCGTGCTGCCCGAAGACGTCGTGCCCGACGGCAGCGGCAACCCGCTGAACAAGCGCGCCGATTTCCTGAACGTCGCATGCCCGACCTGCGGCAAGCCGGCGCGCCGCGAGACCGACACGATGGACACCTTCGTCGACAGCTCGTGGTATTTCATGCGCTACTGCGACGCGTCGAACGACAAGGCGATGGTCGGTGCCGGCACGCAGTACTGGATGCCGATGGATCAGTACATCGGCGGCATCGAGCACGCGATCCTGCACCTGCTGTACGCGCGCTTCTGGACCAAGGTGATGCGCGACCTGCACCTGGTGAAGGTCGACGAGCCGTTCACCAGGCTGCTGACGCAGGGCATGGTGCTGAACGAGGCCTTCTCGGTCACGCACGAAGGCGCCGGCAAGGACTACTTCTGGGCGCACGACCTCGAGATCGAGCGCGACGACCACGCGCAGGTGCTGTCGGCCGTCGACAAGGCGACCGGCAAGCCGGTCGTCTACGAGGGCTGGACGACGATGTCCAAGTCCAAGAACAACGGCGTCGACCCACAGGACCTGATCGAGAAGTTCGGCGCCGACACCGCGCGCCTGTTCGTGATGTTCGCGTCGCCGCCGGAGCAGACGCTCGAATGGAACGACCAGGGCGTCGAGGGCGCCAACCGCTTCCTGCGCCGTGTGTGGGCCTTCGCCGCGAAGTACGCCGACGCGATCATCGGCGGCGGCGAGATCTCGGGCGCCGTGCCGAAGGACGCGCAGGCGCTGCGCCGCGAGGTGCACACGCAGCTGCGCCAGATCAGCTACGACTACGAGCGCATGCAATACAACACCGTGGCCTCCGGTGCGATGAAGCTGCTGAAGGCGCTCGAAGGTTTCACCGGCAACGCACCGGCCGTCGTGCGCGAAGGCTTCGGCATCCTGCTGCGCGCGCTGTACCCGGCCTGCCCGCACATCACCTGGACGCTGTGGACCGACCTGGGCTACGCCAAGGGCCTGGGCGACCTGCTCGATGCGCCGTGGCCGCAGGTCGACGAGGCGGCCCTGAAGCAAGACGAGATCGAGCTGGTGCTGCAGGTCAACGGCAAGACGCGCGGTGCGATCACCGTGGCCGCCGGGGCCGACAAGGCTGCGATCGAGGCCGCCGCCGTAGCGAGCCCAGACTTCGTCAAGTTCTCGGAGGGCAAGCCGCCGAAGAAGGTGATCGTGGTGCCGGGCCGGCTGGTCAACGTGGTGGTCTGAGCATCCGATGCAACGCCGAACGGTCCTGCTGTCTTTCGCCGCCGCACTGGCCGGCTGCGGCTTCGAGCTGCGCCGCGCGCCGGAGCTGCACTTCAAGGCCATCCAGCTGGTCGGCTTCAAGCCGCAGTCGCCGCTGGCCGGCGACCTGCGCCGCGCGCTGCAGTCGGTCAATGCGACGCGCGTCGTCGAGGCCGCGTCGCAGGCCGAGGTGGTGCTCGAGTCGCTGAACGACGTGCGCGAGAAGGGCGTCGTGTCGTCCGGCACCGCCGGCCAGGTGCTCGAAGTGCAGCTGCGCTCGCGCTTCAGCTTCCGGCTGCGCACGCCGATGGGCAAGGAGCTGATCCCGGCCAGCGAGATCCTGCTGGCACGCGACATGACCTACAACGAGAGCATCGCGCTCGCGAAGGAGCACGAAGAGACGCTGCTCTACCGCGCGATGGAAACCGACATCGCCTCGCAGGTGCTGCGCCGGCTGGCGTCGGTCCAGTCGCTCTGATCCGTCCCACTGAACACTGCCCCGCCGATGCAGCTGCGAGCTGAGCAACTCCCCACCCACCTGCGCCAGGGCCTGAAGCGGATCTACACGATCCATGGCGATGAGCCCTTGCTCGCGCAGGAGGCCGCCGACCTGATCCGCGCCGCCGCGCGGGCGGCCGGCCACTCCGAGCGCCAGGTGCACACCGTCGCCGGCGCGCACTTCGACTGGAGCAGCCTGCTCGGGGCTTCGCAGGCGCTGAGCCTGTTCGCCGACAAGCAGCTGATCGACATCCGCATCCCGTCCGGCAAGCCCGGCAAGGACGGCTCGCAGGCGCTGCAGCGCTACTGCGAAACGCTGTCGGACGACGTGGTCACGCTGGTGCAATGCCCCAAGCTCGACCGCACGCAGCAGACCAGCGCCTGGTTCGTCGCGCTCGACGCGGCCGGCGTCACGCTGCGGGTCGATCCGATCGAGCGCCGCGCGCTGCCGGCCTGGATCGCGCAGCGGCTCGCGGCCCAGGGCCAGCGCGTGCAGGACGGCGAGGCCGGGCAGCAGACGCTGGCGTTCTTCGCCGACCGCGTCGAAGGCAACCTGCTGGCCGCGCACCAGGAGGTGCAGAAGCTCGGGCTGCTGTACCCGCAGGGCGAACTGGGCTTCGAGCAGATCGAGTCGGCGGTGCTGAACGTCGCGCGCTACGACGTGTTCAAGCTCGGCGAGGCGGTGCTGGCGGGCCAGGTCGGGCGGGCGCTGCGCATGCTCGACGGGCTGGAGGCCGAGGGCGAGGCGGCGGTGCTGGTGCACTGGACGCTGGCCAACGACATCCTCGCGCTGCGCCGGGTGAAAGATGCGATGAATGCCGGCAAGCCGCTCGCGCTTGCGCTGCGCGATGCGCGGGTCTGGGGGGCGAAGGAGCGGCTGTTCGAACGCGCGGCGCCGCTGCTGAGCGACGACGGGCTGTCGCAGCTGGTCGAGGCGGCGCAGGTCTGCGACGGCCTGGTCAAGGGGCTCAAGCACCCCGACTGGCCGTTCGAGCCCTGGCAGGGGCTGCGCCGGTTGGTGCTGATGGTGATCCAGCAGGTCACGCAGCAGGCGGCGCCGGCACCGGGCACGGTGCGCGGCGGGCCGGCGACGAAGGTGTCGCTGGTACTGCGAGCCTAGTAGCCGCGGGTCCGGTCGACCAGGTGCTGCAGCGGCTGCCCGCTGCGCAGGGCCCGGATGTTCGCCGCCACCACCTGCGCCGCGCTGCGTGGATCTGTCTGTGCGGCGACGTGCGGCAACACCGTCAGCTTCGGGTGCTGCCAGAACGGATGCTCCGCCGGCAGTGGTTCGGTCGCGAACACGTCGAGCACGGCATGCGCCAACTGGCCATCATCGAGCGCCGACAGCAGGTCCGCCTCGATCACCTGCGCACCGCGCGCCAGGTTCACGAAGCTCGCGCCGCGGCGCATCTGCGCGAACCGTTCACGGTCGAAGAAGCCGGTCGTTGCGGATGTCAACGGCAGCAGGCTGACCACGATGTCGGCATCGCGCAGCACGCCATCGATCGGCCCGCTGCGCGTGCTCCAGCCGCTGACGACGAAGCCCTGCTGCGCGAGCCGCGCCGCCACCGCCTGCCCCATCTGCCCGAGGCCGAGCACGGCGACGCGCGTCTCGTCCGCACGCCGCTGGCCGTGCTGGCGCCACACGCCGGCACGCTGCTGCAGCGCGTAGTCGAAGAAGCCGCGCTGCAGCGCGAGCGCCGCCCACAGCGCGGTCTCGGCCATCGCGGCATTCATCGCCGGATCGACCATGCGGGCGAGCGGCACGCCGGTCGGCAATGTCGGGTCGCGCAGCAGCTTGTCGACGCCGGCCCACAGCGATTGCACCAGCTTCAGGTGCGGCAGCTCCTGCAGCGCACCGGCCGGCGGGTTGGCCACGATCGCGATGTCGACATCATCTCCATCGGGCCAATCGGCCGCGCGCCACAGCGTCTCGCCGGGCAGCGCAGCCTGCAACGCCGGCAGCCACGCAGCCCATTCCGCCGCATCGAAATCGGCGGCCAGCAGGATGCTCACGACGCTGCCTGCAGCAGCCGCATCAGCGCCTGCGACACCGTCTGCCCGCGCACCGCGCTGCGGTCGCCGGCGAACAGCAGCCGCTCGGCCAGCGTCGGCCCATCGCGCAGCGCCCAGGCCAGCCACACCGTGCCG
>NZ_JBFULV010000026.1:0-74220 GCF_054049715.1 Rhizobacter sp. P5_C2
TCCGAGCAGTGCGCGTTGCCCTGGTACTCGGGCAGTTGGTGCGGCGTGAAGTTCGCGTGGCTCTCGAAGAGCCAGCCGCAGGTGTTCGACTGGTAGCACTCGAGGCCGCCGTTGTTGCCGGCCCAGGATTGCCAGCCGTGCGTGAACTCGTGCGTCAGGCCCCAGTGGTCCTTCAGCGCGGCCGGCGCGATCCACATGCCCAGGTGCAGGCCACGCGCGTTGTCGACCCAGGCGCCGCCGGTCAGGCCCCAATCGGAGTGGATGTGGATGGCCGGCTTGATCTTGTCCGTCTTGTTGAAGAACGGCTCGGGCATCAACAGGTTCGAGTTGAACAGGTTCTCCCAGACGGTGTTCTCGAGCGTGGTGGCCGCGAGCGTCAGGTCGGCATCGGAGATGGTCTCGTCCGAATAGAACGCGAAGTGGGCCGACTCCTTGACGAGCCTGAAGTTGGCCTGCTCGGGGTTCGGGCCGCCGGCGCGCCAGGTGCCGGGCGTGACGGTGGGCTTCGGGGTGGTGCCGGGCGCGGCCCAGGTGGTCAGCGTGCTGCCCTGGTCGACGGTGGCGGGTGCCGGGGCCGGTGCCGGAGCAGGCGTCGGTGCGGGCGCGGGAGCCGGCGCAGGTGTGGGCGCTGGTGCAGGTGCCGGCGTAGGTGCGGGTGCAGGTGCGGGTGCGGGTGCGGGTGCCGGCGTAGGTGCCGGTGCGGGCGCTGGCGCAGGCGCCGGAGCAGCCACCACCGGCCCGATCGCGCAGGCCTTGCGCTTGCCGACGATCGGGTCGCCGAAGGTCGCGTTGCTGCAGGCGATCGTGCCCGACTTCGGCTTCACGACCCACTTGCCCTGCGCGCCGTACGACACCTGCCGCGGCTTGGAGCCCACGGCACACGTGGCGCGCTCGCTGGCGCAGAACGTGTAGCCGCTCGGCCAGTCGGCCGCGAAGGCCGGTGCGGCCCCCATGCTGCCCACGATCGCCGCAGCGGCTGCGGCGATCCTCATGCGATTCATCTTCTTCATCGTCTTCTCCCTGTGCGTTGGAATGCGTGCCATCTGAAAAGTGGCGCGATTCTGGAAGACGGCGACAAGCCAGTGTTGACCGCGGCGTTCTGGAGATCTGCCCGTCTGTCACCAAACGTCAGCAAAAAAACAAAAAGCCCCCGGCTTGCGCCGGGGGCTCGTTTCGCGGAAGAACGTTGCGTTACGGGAAGGTGGTCACCGTCGGCGTGAACGACGCATTGCAGCCGGTCTGCGAGCCGGTGTTGTTGATCACGTGCACGATGCCGCCGTTGCCGCCCAGGCAGACCGAGATCATGTCGTGGAAGCGCACGCCCGACGTGGTCGGCACCTCGATCGCGCGATCGAGCAGGATGCCGCCGTTCGTGAACACGCTGTAGATGCCCAGGCCCCAGGCTTCATGGCTCGTCACGTTGTTCGACACCTTGTACGAAGCCCAGCCGCGGCCCGTCGTGCTGTTCCAGGCGGATTGGCTCGGCGGGTCGTACGGGATCTCCGACTGGTAGAAGTACACGCGGCCGCCGTTGCCGTTCCACACCACCTGGTGCTGCTGGAAGTGTTCGACGAACAGGCCGTAGATGGTGACGTCGTTGCCGTTCACCCACAGGCCGTTGGCGGACGGGTTGTCGTTCCAGCTGACGCCGTCGCCATGGTCGGCGCGCCACAGCCAGGTGTGGTCGACGATCGTGTTGTTGGCATTGATGCTCAACGCGATGCCGACACGGCCGGCCGCCGCGCCGCCGATGCGGAAGAACAGGTCGTGCAGCGCGGTCGGGTTGGCCGCGTGGCTGGCGCTGGCGCCGCTCGGACCGACTTCCATCAGCACGCCCGATTCGGTACGGCCCGCATCGAGGAACAGGCCCGAGATCGTCAGGCCGTCGACGTCGGCCGTCTTGATCAGCGGTTGCCCGTTGTCAGACCGCAGCGTCGCGAAGCCCAGCCCCAGGATCACGGTGCCGGGGTTGTTCACCTGCAGCGTCYGCGTCAGCACATAGGTGCCGGGCGTGAACAGGATGTGCTTGCCGGCAGCGAGCTGCGCGTTGATGGTGGCCGCGCTGTCGCTCGGCTTCGCGAGGAAGAAGCTGCTGATCGGCAGCGTCGTGCCCGGCGTGGTGGCACCGTTGCTCCAGCTGATGCCGGCGCTGTTGGTGCTCAGGGCAGGCACGCGCACCGCATAGCTGCCGTTGGCGTCGATGAACACATACGGCTTCTCGCGGATGACCGGCGTCTGCGCGATCTTGGTGTAGCGCTGGCCTTGCGTCGGGAAGTTGCCGGCCGGTGCGTTCGGCACGCCGACGAACACCATGTTCCAGTTCGAGCCGCTCCAGCTGCCCCACTGGCTGTTGCGCGAGATCCATTGCTGCTGCGAGGCCGAGTTGACGTTGCCGTCGACCAGCACGTCGGAGAACCAGCCGCCGCTCGACCAGCCGTTGTTCTGGTTCAGCTTGATGTTGCCGCGCACGTGCATGCGGCGGAACGGGATCGCTTGCGAGACGGCCCACTGCATCGTGTTGTTGCCGATGCCCTGGCTCGGCGTGACCGAGAAGTTCTCGGCACCGCGCCAGAAGTTCTGGGTCGCGTTGTCGCCGCCGAGGAAGGCGTTGGAGCGCAGGTCACCGATGACGTGCACCTGGTCCGGGTGGCTTCCGAGGCCCAGCACCTGCGTGTAGAAGCCGACCGGAATGCGCAGGTTGTTGTAGGTGCCCGGCGTCAGCAGGATCGCATCGCGGCGCGGACCGAAGTGGTTCGGCTGCTGCGCGTTGTAGATGCCGTCGATCTGGCTTTGCAGGTTCGGCGTCGACGGGTTGAAGACGTGGACGTTCGGGCCGAAGTCCGGCGTCGTGCCGGTGGGCGGCGGGTTGGTCGGCGGCGGGGTCGTGGTGTCCGACAGAACGAACTGCTCCCAGGCCTGCACCGTGGGACGGTCGGCGACCAGGAAGCCACCGCGGTTCAGGTCGGCGCTGACGTAGAGCCCGGTCGTGGCCGAGCGGATCGCGACCGTGCCGTTGGATTGGGTCTCGAGCGTGAACTGTTCCCAGGCGTTGATGGCCTGGCGGTTGCCGATCAGGCGGTTGGTGTTCGGCGCGCCGAGGCCCTGGTCGGCGGACACGATGTTGCCGCTGATGGTGGCCCGGAACGAGACCGTGCCGTTGCCGTTGCGGATGACCTCGAAGTCTTCCCAGGTGCTGGCGACCGGCGCCGTGGCGTTCAGGAACGAGGTTCCCGTCGCGGTGGCGCTGACGAAGTTGTTGTTGGCGACGGCGCGAAGGGTCGCCGCGTCTGCCGCGGCGCCGAAGGCGCCCAGCATCACGGCCATCGCGACGTACTGTCGGGTACTCCACTGCATGTGTTCTTCTCCTTGAAGGTTTTTAAGCTTCCGCGGTCGCACCGCACCTCGTGGCGAGGCTGCACCCGTGGCAAGTCTTCCCAATCTATGAGCCCGCCCGGCCTTTTCCTGTGTCTCTTTGCAAGACTCGTACTGTCGACGAGCCTGAAAAGTGGAACCGATTCCAGTCGGGCAGGCGATTTGATCATTCCTGGTGGGCGCGCGCCTGAGGGTAAGTCCGGACTCTCGTGTGTATCAGGGTGTTGCCTGGACAGGGCCGCCGTCATCGCTCAAGATGCCCCCCGCGACACCGATCGCCGCAGAGAGCCACAGGCTCGTCGCCACTCGGGCAGCTGGCTTCTCCCACAACCACACAGGAGAGAGACATGCATCAGATCCGTTTGCGTTCATTCGTTGCCGCGCTGCCGCTGCTTTGCGCGGCCGCCGTGGCGCCCGCCCAGGAGGCCGAACCCGGCTGGGCCAAGGGCAGGCCGAAGACCGACACGGCCATGAAGATGGCGCCGGTGGCGGCGTTCCCGATCCCGACCGCGGCCGACCAGCTGCCGACCCGCAAGTTCAAGCTGCCGCCCGGCTTCAAGGTCGAGACCTGGGCGTCGGGCGTGCTCGACGCGCGCGAGATGCGCCAGGGCGCCAAGGGCAACATCTTCGTCAGCACGCTGTTCGTCGGCAACAAGGTCTATGCGCTGCCCGAGAAGGCGGTCGACGGCAAGCGCGAGCCCAAGGTCATCATCGACAAGACCGAACAGGCGACCGGCATCGAGTTCTACAAGGGCTCGCTGTACTTCGCCACCCACAAGAAGATCGTCCGCTACGACAACGTCGAGGACAAGCTCGACAACCTGGGCGAACCGAGCGCCGTGCTGAACGACAAGCTGCCGGGCGGCAGCGACCACAGCTGGAAGTTCCTGCGCGTGCACAACGACAAGCTCTACTACAACATCGGCGCGCCCTGCAACATCTGCGACCCGGGCGAGTACGCGAAGATCTACAGCATGAAGCTCGACGGTTCGGGCATCGAAACCATCGCCTCGGGCGTGCGCAACACGGTCGGCTTCGACTTCGACCCGAAGACCGGCGACCTCTGGTTCACCGACAACGGCCGCGACTGGCTCAGCGAAGAGATTCCGAACGACGAGCTGAACCACGTCACGCAGCCCGGCAAGCAGCACTTCGGCTACCCGTATTGCCACCAGGGCAACATCCCCGACCCCGAATTCGGATGGGGCAAGTCCTGCGACGACTTCGTGAAGCCCGCCGCGCTGCTCGGCCCGCACGCCGGGTCGCTCGGCCTGAAGTTCTACACCGGCAAGATGTTCCCGGCGAAGTACCGCGGTGCGATGTTCATCGCCATCCACGGGCCGTGGAACCGCACGAAGAAGTACAACGGCGTCTATGTGGCGTGGCCGAACGGCAAGGGCGGCGCCAAGGTCGAACCGTTCATGACGGGCTTCGTCGAGGACAACACCTACCTCGGCCGGCCGGTGGATTTCCTCGTGATGAAGGACGGTTCGCTGCTCGTCAGCGACGACCACGCCGGTGCGATCTACCGCATCAGCTATGCCGGCAAGTGACATGGGCTGGCGGCGCCTCGCGGCCGTGGCCATGCTGGCTGTGAGCACAGCCGCTGCGGCTGCCCCAGCCGACTATGCCGAGCGCTTTCGCACCGTCTGCGCCGCCTGCCACGGCGCCAACGGCCGCAGCGACATGGCCGGCGTGCCGGTGCTGGCAGGCCAGCCTTCGCTGTACGTGATCACGCAGCTGTTCCTGTTCCGCGAGGGCCGCCGCAACAACGACGCGATGATCGCGCTGGCCAAGCCGATGAAGGACGCCGACCTGCGAGGCTTCTCCGACTACATCGGCACGCTGCCGCCGGTGCCCGCGCCGGTGCCCGCCACGCCGCCCGATGCGGCGCGCATGAGCCAGGGGCAGGCCCTCGCGCAGCAGCACAAGTGCGTGTTCTGCCACGGCGCCGATCTGGCCGGCGGCCAGGGGGTGGCGCGCATCGGCGGCCAGAAGGAGGAGTACGTGCGCGCGACGCTGCAGGGCTTCAAGTCGGGCGAGCGACCGGGCTACACGCGAGCGATGACCGAGGCGCTGAGCCAGGTGCCGGTGCAGGACCTGGACCTGCTGGCCTACTACGTCGCGAACTTCAGCGGCAAGTAGCTGCGCGAAGCCGGCCGTGCCATTCCTTCCCCTTCGACTCCCACCCGGTGCAGACCTTCGCGCTGCGCTGGAAGAGGCCCTGCACCAGGCCGGCACGGATTCGGCCTTCGTGGTCTGCGGCATCGGCAGCCTGACGGGGGCGAAGCTGCGCTACGCCGGCGAGTCCGCGGAAGCCACGATCCCCGGCCCGCTGGAGATCGTGTCGCTGTCAGGCACCCTGACGCGTTCCGGCCCGCACCTGCACATGTCGGTCTCGGATGCGTCGGGCCGCGTCCACGGCGGGCACGTGGGGCTCGGCAATGGGATCCGGACCACGGCGGAGGTCCTGCTGGCGCTGCTGCCGGAGGGAACGCTGGCCCGCGAGCACGATGCGGCGACGGGGTTCAACGAGTTGGTGGTGCGCCGACGGGTCTAGCCATGCCGCAGACCACCCAGGCCACCATCACCCGGCGCCGCGGGGCCGCAGGATCTCGACCTGCCGCGCGGCCAGCAGCGGCAGGATGCGATCGACGACCACCGCCCGGTAATGCGGCGATTGCCGATGCGCCTCGAGCGCGGCGTCATCGCGGTAGTGCTCGAGCAGCAGCAGGCTCCCGGGCCCGTGGACGGCCTCGAACACCTCGTAGCCCAGGCAACCCGGCTCGGCCAGCGAGGCTTCGCGCAGCTCGGCGACGTGGCGGAGCACTTCATTGAGCGTGTCATTGAGAACATCGCCGCGCACCTGCCAGCGAGCCACCACCACGACCGGTGCAGCCACGCCCGTCATGCCCGCTTCCCCAGCGCTTCGACGATCGCCTCGCCGACCAGGTGGCCCGATGCCGGGTTCTGGCCGGTGATCAAGCGCCCGTCGACCACCCGCTTGGGTTGCCAGGCATCCGCCGATTCGTACAGCGCGCCTTCTTCGCGCAGTGCGGTCTCCAGATCGAACGGTACGTCGCTGCGGGCGTAGCCGTCTTCCTCCGCCTTCGAGAAGCCGGCGACCTTGCGGCCGCGCAGCAGCGGCGTGCCGTCTGCCAGCGTGACGCCGAGCAGCGCCGACGGACCATGGCACACCGCGGCGACGACCTTGCCGCCGTCCCAGGCGCGCCGGACGACGCTCTGCACCTCCGGATTGCGCGTGATGTCGACCATCGGGCCCAGCCCGCCGGGGAAGAAGACCGCGTCGTAGTCCAGCACGTCGACCTCGGACAGCTTGCGGCTGTGCGCCAGGCGGCGGTACGACTCGCTCGCGAGAAAACCGGCCTGCACGCGATCGCTGCCGTCGAAGCCATCCTCCGGCGGCTTGCCACCGGCCGGCGACGCGTATTCGACCGCGATGCCGGCCTGGTCGAGCACGTCGAACGGGTGGGCGATCTCCGGGAAGAAGAATCCGGTGGGGCGACGGTTCGGGCCGATCACCGCTGCATTTGTCACAACAAACAGGACATGCTTGACGCTCATGACACTCTCCTTGGGGTTCGAATCACCCGGCGACTCCGGGTGAAACGAAGATTAGGGTGGCAGGCGCCCGGCCGGTAGAGGCGCCAATGTTGACGTATTGTCTCGTCCGGTTTGACAATCAAGGCATGAGCAACGCCCCGCCCCAGATCCTCGACGAGCTGCGCGCGATGGCGGTCTTCGCCACCGTCGTGCGCAGCGGCAGCTTCGCGGCCGGCGCGCGGGCGCTGGGCCTGACCCGTGCGGTGGTGAGCCACCACGTTGGCGCGCTGGAGGCCAGGCTCGGCGTGCCGCTGGCACAGCGCAGCACGCGCAGCTTCAGCCTGACGCCGGCCGGCGAGGCCTTCCGCGTGCACTGCGAGCGCCTGCTCGACGAGGCGCAAGACGGCATCCGCGGCATGGAGCTGCTGCGCGCCGAGCCGCGCGGCGAAGTGCGCATCACCTGCTCGCACCACTTCGGCAACAAGCGCATCCTGCCCGGGCTGCTGGCGTTCCGCAGGCGCTATCCGGCGATCCGCCTGCACGTCGCGATGAACGATGCCAACGTCGACCTGGTGCAGCACGGCATCGAACTGGCCGTGCGCGCCGGGCCGCTGGCGGATTCGGAGCTTGTCGCGCGCCGCCTGGTGAGCGAGCCGACGATGCTGTGCGCTTCGCCCGCCTACCTGCGCCGGCACCGCGCGCCGGCGACGGTGGCCGAGCTGGCGCAGCAGCGCTGGGTGGTCTATCCGCCGAAGCAGCGGTCGATGACGGTGACCCGCGACGGCCAGGCCACCGAGATCGCGGTGCAGGGCGACATCGTCACCGACAGCGCCGCGTCACGGCTCGCCTTCGTGCTGGCCGGCGAGGGCATCGCACGCCTGCCGGCCTACGACGCCGCGGCGCCGCTCGCCTCGGGCGAGCTGGTGCGCGTGCTGCCCGAGGTGGAGACCGCACCGCTCGAGATCTACCTGGTGCACGGCAAGCGCATCGGCCCGAGCGCGCGGCTGCTGCGGGATTTCTTGCTCGCGGGCACGGACCTGCCGACAGTTCCCTAGCGCTGCCGGATCGCCGCCAGCGCCTCGAGCATGTGCCGCGTGGCAGGCTCGGGCTTGCCGGCCCGGTGCGCCAGGCCCAGCGGGCGCCACAGACGCGGCGTGAGCGGCGCGATCGCGATGCGCTCGTCCAGCGCGGCGGCGCCCTCCTCGCGCGGCAACAGCGCCGCGCCATAGCCCGCTGCCACCAGGCTCTTGATGGCGTCGTTGTAATTCAACTCGATGCGCGCCTGCGGTTGCTCGCCGGCGGCGGCGAACCAGTCCATCGTCATGCGGTGCAGGCGGGTGGTGGCGTCGTTGAGGATCAGCGGGCGGGCGGCGAGCCACACCGGCGTGATCGCGCGCGGCAGCGTCCAGCTGCGCGGCACGAAGGCCATCACCGGGTCGCGGCGCCACGGCACGATCTGCAGCCCGTTGACGGTGGCCTGCGGCAGCGCCACCAGGCCGATGTCGAGCGTGCCGTCCTGCAGGCGCGACAAGGCCTCTTGCGAGGTGAGCACCGCGACCTGCACGTCGATGCCGGGGTGGTCGCGGCCCATCGTCTCCAGCGCCTGCGGCAGCAGCCAGGCCAGCGCCCCGGTCGACGCACCCAGCCGCACCCGGCCGGCACGGCCTTCGACCTGGCGGGCCACGTCATCGAGCGCCGCATCCACGTCGACCAGCAGGCGCCGCGCACGCTCGATCAGCCCCGCGCCGATGCCGGTGGCCACCACCCGCTGGCGCTGGCGCAGCAGCAGCGGCGCGCCGAGGCGCGACTCGAGTTCGGCCACATGCAGGCTGACGGTCGGCGCGGCCAGGTGCAAGGCGCGCGCCGCGGCCGCGAACGAGCCGAGCTCGGCGATCGTCACCAGGGTTCGCAGCTGGTCGAGCTTCAGTTCTCTCATGGTCCTTCAGGTTTCATGAACTTCATGTTCATGACATTCAACTTTACCAATCTCCAGCGCCGCCGCAAGCTCCACTCCTCACCACAGGAGCACCTTCATGAGCGCGAGCGTTTTCATCGACGGCGACCAAGGCACCACCGGCCTGCAGATCCTGGCGCGGCTGGCCGGGCGACGCGACATCGCGCTCGTCACGCTGCCCGACGCACGGCGCAAGGACGCCGCCGCGCGTGCAGCGGCCATCAACGACTGCGACGTGGCCGTGCTGTGCCTGCCCGACGAGGCCGCGCGCCAGGCGGTGGCCAGCATCCGCAATCCGCGTGTGCGCGTCATCGATGCGTCGTCGGCGCACCGCACCGATGCGCAGTGGGTCTACGGCTTCCCCGAGATGTCGCCGCAACAAGCCGGCCGCATTGCCGAGGCGCAGCGCGTCAGCAACCCGGGCTGCTACCCGACCGGCGCCATCGCGCTGCTGCGCCCGCTGGTCGATGCCGGTGTGCTGCGGGCCGATGCACCGCTGAGCATCCACGCCGTCTCCGGCTACTCCGGTCGCGGACGCGAAGGCATCGAGGCCCACGAAGGCCCGGGCGCCGCGACCGCCCTGCCCTTCCAGACCTATGGCCTCGGGCTACAGCACAAGCACGTGCCCGAGATCCAGCAGCATGCGGGCTTGCAGGGCCAGCCGTTCTTCGTGCCCTCGTATGGCGCGTTCCGGCAAGGCATCGCGCTGACCATCCCGCTGCACACCTCGATGCTGCAGCGGCCGGTGACGGCGCAGGCGGTGCGCGAGTTGCTGGCACAGCGCTATCGCGACCACCACCACGTGCAGGTGCTGGACGCCAGCCGCACGCAGGCGATGACCGGGCTGGACCCGCAAGCCCTCAATGGCAGCAACGACCTGCAACTGGCGGTGTTCGGCAACGACGCCCACGGCCAGCTGCTGCTCAGCGCCGTCTTCGACAACCTCGGCAAGGGCGCGTCGGGCGCCGCGGTGCAGAACCTGGCGCTGATGCTGGGCCTGGCCGATGCGTCGGCCATCGACGCCGAGCCCCTCGCCGTTCAACCGCTGGAGCAAGCCGCATGAAACGCGACGCACCGCCATCCGCCATCGCTTCGCTGATGGACATCACCGCCCGCCCCGCGCAGTTGTTCCTGCGCGGCGAAGGCAGCTGGCTGTGGGACGACCGCGGCCGTCGCTACCTCGACTTCGTGCAAGGCTGGGCCGTCAACACGCTCGGCCATGCGCCGGCCTGCATCCGCGACGCGCTGGCGCGGCAATCGGCGTTGCTGCTGACGCCGAGCCCGGCCTTCCACAACCAGCCCGCGAGCGCGCTGGCCGAGCTGCTGTGCCGGCACAGCGACTTCGACCAGGTGTTCTTCACCAATGGCGGCGCCGAGGCCAATGAAGGCGCCATCAAGCTGGCGCGCAAGTGGGGGCAGCTGCACAAGGGCGGCGCGCACGAGATCATCACCTTCCGCGATGCCTTCCATGGCCGCACGCTGGCCACGATGTCGGCGTCGGGCAAGCCGGGCTGGGACCGGATCTTCGCGCCGCAGGTGCCGGGGTTTCCGAAGGCGCTGCTGAACGACCTGGGGTCGGTGCAGGCGCTGATCGGGCCGGACACCGTGGCCATCCTGCTCGAGCCGGTGCAGGGCGAGAGCGGCGTCAACGCGGCCACGCCCGCCTTCCTGCAGGGCCTGCGCGCGCTGTGCGACCAGCACGGGCTGCTGCTGATCTTCGACGAGGTGCAGACCGGCATCGGCCGGCTCGGCACGCTGTTCGGCTACCAGCACTTCGGCGTCGTGCCGGACATCATCACGCTGGCCAAGGGCCTGGGCGGCGGCGTGCCGATCGGTGCGCTGCTGGCCCGTCAACATGCCTGCGTGTTCGTCCACGGCGACCAGGGCGGCACCTTCAACGGCAATCCGCTGATGTGCGCGGTCGGCCTGGCCGTCATGCAGGCGGTGCTGGCAGACGGCTTCCTGGCCGAGGTGCGCGCCACCGGCGAGCACCTGGGCGCGCGGCTGCAGGCGCTGTCCGCGCAGCTCGGGCTGGGCGAGGCGCGCGGCATCGGGCTGTTGCGCGCGCTGGACCTCGGCCGGCCCGTCGCCGCGGAGGTGGTGGCCCATGCCCGCGAGCGCTTGATGCTCGGCGGGGCGGCCGGCAACACCGGACTGCTGCTCAATGCGCCGCGGCCCTCGGTGCTGCGCTTCATGCCGTCGCTCACGGTCACGCGGGCCGAGGTCGACCTGATGATCGACGGGCTGGCGATCAGCCTCGAAGCCGTCGCTCTCAGACCGCTGTGAGCGGGTAGCCCGCCGCCCCTGGGCATGCGAATTGCCCCAAGCCATCGAACAGCCGAAGGAGATGATGGACACGATCAAGGTGCCGGGCCACGGCGTCGAGATAGCGTTGCAAGCGGCCGGTGTCGCAAGCCGCCCGGCGCTGTTGTTGCTGCACGGGTGGCCCCACTCGCACGCACTGTACGAGCCGGTGATCGGCGACCTGGCCGAGCGCTTCTTCGTGCTGGTGCCCGACCTGCCGGAGATCGGTGAATCGCGCGGTGCGCCGAAGTCGGCCGAGAAGACGGTGCTCGCCGACGTGCTGCTCGCGGCTGCCGAGCAGGCAGGTGCGCGCGACATCATCGTCGCCGGCATCGACGTCGGCGGCATGATCGCCTTTGCCGCCGCGCGCGATCACGGTGCGCGCATCCGGGGCGCGGTCGTCGCCAACACCGTCGTCCCCGGCCTCGATCCGTGGGAGAAGCTGCTGGCCGATCCGCGCATCTGGCACTTCGCGTTTCATGCGATTCCCGACCTGCCCGAGACGACGGTGCAAGGTCGTCAGCGGCCCTACTTCGACTACTTCTCCAACGCGCTGGCCGGCAACGCCGACGCGGTGACCGACGCGTATCGCGAGCGCTTCGCCGCCGCCTATGCGCGGCCCGAAGCGCTGAAGGCCGGCTTCGACTGGTACCGCGCACTCGCCGTCGACGCGAAGCACAACGCACGCCCGAAGGCCATCGAGACGCCGCTGCTGTACCTGCGCGGAGACGCCGACGGCCGCTCGCCCGACGACTACCTGCCCGGCTTGCGCCAGGCCGGCGTGCGCGAGCTCACGGCCGCGGTGCTGGCGGGCAGCGGCGAGTTCGCGCCGCTCGAGGCGCCCCGTGCCTTCGTCGAGGCGCTGATGCGCTTCGCGCCGTGAATGCCAGCTTGAAGCCCTTCCCGGAGCCGCCATCGTGAAAGCCCGACCGGTGTCGCCGACACTGCGCTCCATCCGAGGACCGCAGGGGTCGCTCGCTGCGTGCATGCACCAGGCCGACCCGGTTGCCGGGACGCGTTCCCGCCAACTTCCTCTCGTTCTTCTGCATGCCGATGCCGGCCGCGCATCGCAGTGGGATGCGCTGATCGCCGTGCTGCCGCGCGATCGCACGATCGCCGCCTTCGATTTCCGCGGACACGGCGATTCGGCACCCGCAGCCGACGCCGACTACAGCTTCAGCGGACGCGCGGCCGATGTCGGCGCGGTGATGAACGAACTCGGGTTCGAGAAGGCGGTGCTCGTGGCCCACAGCGGCGGCTCGGCCGTGGCACTCGCCTATGCGGAACAGGCACCCGCCCGCGTGGCGGCGCTGATGCTGGTCGATCCACCCGCCGACCCGCGCGCAATCCCACCCAACGTGCGCGAGCAGTTCGTGCGTGACGCCGCCGGCGACAAGGGACTCGAGGCCACGCAGGCGTTCTACGCCAGCATCGCGGGCAACAACCCCGAGGTGCGCACGCGCGTGCTCGCGGATGTGGCTGTGACGAACGCCGCTGCGATTGCCGGCGTCTCCGCGGCATTGGCAGCGTGGAATCCCGAGCCGGCGCTTGACGCCTTTGCGGGTCCGAGCTTCGTGCTGGCGTCTCCCGGCACCGATGCCCAACGTGCGTTGTACAAGCTTCGTCCGCGCATCCCGCATCGCGTGGTGGCGGGTGTGGGGCACTGGATTGCGATCGAGCGGCCCGACGAGGTGGCGACAGCCTTGACGGGCTTTTGCTGAACCGGCGGCAGCGCCGCGACAGCGGTCAGTCGGCCTGCGGCGCGTGCGCCCGGAGCGCCAGGTCCCACGGCGCCTGCTCCCCGGCAAAGCGCGCAACGAGGAAGTCCACCAGCATGCGCAGCGCCAGCGGTTGATGCTGGCGCGAAAGATAGATGGCGTGGATGCCCAGCACGTCCGGTTCATGGTCGGGCAGCAGCTGCACCAGGCGCCCGGTGCGCAGGTCATCGCCGAGGTAGTAGGTCGGCAGCATGCCGATGCCGGCACCGGACAGCACCGCGCGCCGCAGCACCGCCGTCTCGTTGGTGTGGAAGCTCCAGTCGACCTCCACCGTGATCGTCTCGCCGCCGCGCGTGAACCCGTATTGCCTGCCGATGCCGAAGGCATGGGCCACGCAGCGGTGCCGGTGCAGATCTTCGGCTGCGCGCGGCACGCCGTGCCGCTGCAGATAGTCGGGTGAAGCGCACAGCATCGACCGGCAGCGCGCCAGCGGCCGGGCAATCACCGCCGCGTCCAGGCTGTTGGTGATGCGCACCGCCAGGTCGACCCGCTCCGCGACCAGGTCGGTGGCCTTGTCGCCCACCGACAGCATTACTTCCACCTGCGGGTGCCGGCGTTGGAAATCGACCAGCGCGGCCGTGAGCTGGGCTTCGGCAAAGGAGCCGGCGGTGGTGACGCGCAGCAGGCCCGCCGGCTCAAGGCTGCGCTCGGCGGCAAGCTGCCGCACTTCGTCCGCGATGCCCAGCAACTGCCGGCACGAGGGCAGCGCGGCCACGCCGGCATCCGTGAGGCTGACGCGCCGCGTGGTCCGGTGCAGCAAGCGCGCGCCCAGCCAGTCCTCCACCGTGGCGAGATAGCGGCTGACCATCGCGGCCGACATCTCCAGGTGCTCCGCGGCCTGGGTGAGGCTGCTGCGATCAGCGACCTCGACGAACACCTGCACAGCCTTCAGACGGTCCATTTCATCGATCCATGCAATAACGATTCAACTCTACCAACGCTTATCAACCGTGACGATGCAAATAGAGTCGACGTCGTGGCAAGCCATGCCATCCCAACCCACGGAGATCCTCATGATCCAACTCAGCACCCTCGCCCGCGTCCTCCTCCCTGCCTTGGCGCTGGGCGTCGTCGCGGCCACCCCTGCCGGCGCGCAGACACCGCCCCCGCTGACCGTGAAGGTCTACAACGCGGACGGCAACAGCTTCAACGTCAATGCCGTCGTGATCAGCGGCAAGACAGAGGCCATCGTCATCGACAGCGGCTTCACCCGTGCCGATGCGCTGCGCGTGGCGGCCAATGTGCTCGACAGCGGCAAGTCGCTGCGGACCATCTTCATCAGCAACGCCGACCCCGATTACTACTTCGGCGCCGAAGTGCTCAAGGGCTATTTCCCGCAAGCCCAGGTGCTGACCACGCCGGCGGTGCGCGAGAAGATCCAGGCCAAGCTGGCCGGCAAGCTGGCGTTCTGGTCGCCCAAGATGGGCCTCAATGCACCGCAGAAGCCGATCGTTCCGGAGCTGCTGCAGGGCACGAGGCTGAGCGTCGATGGGGAGACGATCGAGGTGCGCGGCACCACCGGTGAGCTGGCTCACCGTCCCTACGTGTGGATCCCGTCGATCAAGACAGTCGCCGGCAACATCGCGATCTTCGGCAACCTGCATGTGTGGACCGCCGACACGCAGAAGGCCAGCGAACGCAAGGCCTGGTTCGCCCAGCTCGACGAGATCGAGGCACTCAAGCCTGCCACCGTGGTGCCCGGGCACATGGCCGCCGGCACGCCCCTCGACGCCAGCACCATCCGCTACACCCGCGACTACCTGCAGCGCTTCGACCTGGAAGCCGCCAAGGCCAAGACCGCTTCGGAGCTGATCGACGCGATGAAGAAGGCCTACCCGCAGGCCGGCCTGGGCATCGCGCTCGACATCGGCGCCAAGGTCAACAAGGGCGAGATGCAGTGGTGAGTTGCCTGCAGGACTCGTTCAGGCGGTGGCGGTCTTCAAGCTGCCGTCGAACGGCCAGGAGCCGGTCCCGGTCCTTCTGACACCGGCCTGCCGCGCCAGAACAGCACGGCCAGCCCGAGCAGCATCGCCAGCCAGGTGCTCGGCTCGGGAATGGGCGCCTGGACCAGCGAGCTCAGGAACAAGACCTCGAAGCTGCCGAACATCGACTGGTCGGACCGGTTGAAGATCGTCAGCGACAGGTGCCCTTGCGGATCGGCGCTGTAGGCGAAATCGTCCGGCCCCGGCTCGCGGCCCAGCAAGGGCGCAGTGAAGTCTCTCGGGTCCTGGTTCAGGATGTTCGCGACGATGCTGATGCCGTTGCCCCAGCCCCAGCTGGCGTCGTCGCGGAACGAGAACCAGGCGGTGTTGGCGACCGTGTCCTGTGGCTTCGGTGTCGTGCTGAACCGTGGCACCAGCGCAAGCGGCATCGGCGGATTGAACGCCAGCAACCCGGACAGCGTGATCGAGCTGTTCGGGTCGAGCGTGAAGGCTCGTCGCCAGCTGAGATAGGTCTCGGCGGTGTCCTCGGGTTTCTGGCGCGAGATCTCGGCCCGCAGGTGCCCGGGCTCGACTGCCAGGCGGGCCGATGGGGCATCGGCGGCCACCGGGTCCACGCTGCGGCTGAAGTTGCCGAAGGGCTGGGTGCCGACGGCGCTGTCGGCGAGCCTTCCCGACCCGAAAGAAGTCGAGCGATAAGAGCCCGTCTGGTCGGGCCGGTGGTAGCTCGTGGTCTCGGATGCAAAGAAGCTGTTGGGCGTGATCCAGTGGCCCACGGTGCCGGCCGGAGAACTGCTGTCGGTGGACAAGCCGGTGATCGGGTCGAGCTGGAAGTCGACGCTGATGCTCTCGGCGTGGGCCGCGCCGGCCAGCCCGGCGGCGGCGAGCGCGGTGGTGAGCCACTTGCGGATCTTCATGCGGCGCGAGCCCAGCGCGCCCAGGCCCAGCAGCATCGTCAACCAGGCGGCCGGCTCGGGAACGGCCGGAATGTAGGGTGCGCTGGCGAACACCCCGATGGACAGGTTGGTGAACATCAGCTCGTCGGAATGATTGAAGAGGGTCAGCGACACGTGCCCCTCTTCGTCGTTGCTGTACGCGAAGTCGTCCACCGATCCCAGGCGACCCAGCGACGGGGAGCCGGCAGGCAGCCGCGGGTCGAAGTTCATGATGCGTGCGACGACGCTGATGCCGTTGCGCCACCCCTGGCCATCGTCGGCGACGCTGTGGAACCCGAGCACGCCGCGGTTCGCGTACTGCGCGTTCAGGTTGGGCGAGGCCTCGAAGGTGGTCTGCGTGGGCCACAACCGGTCGGCACCAAGGGTCGCAGTGCCCGAGAAGGTGATGGAGGTGTTGGGAAGCAGCGAGAACGTGCGGTCCCAATTGACACCTGCGGCGGCGTCGTCCCACCGTTGCGGGCGCGTCGCATCGGCTTGCAGGCGACCCGCTTCGAGCAGCGAGTGGGCCGAAGGCAGATCGGCGCCCGAAGCCGGCAGCACGCTCTCGCGCCGCGGGCCGAAGGGCTCGCCGTTTCTCGGCCCGGCCGGCAGACCGTCCGAGGTGAAGGACTCCTCGTTCCAGGACCTGCTGCCGTCAGCTGACGTGTACTGGACGCTCGCGTAGCCGGAGAAGGCATTCGGGGTGAGCCACGCGCCGACGGTGTCCGGGCCCACGCTCCCGCTGCTCGACAGGCCGACGATCGGATCGAGCCGGAAATCGACCGAGGACTGTTCGGCCTGCACGCTGGTGGCCATGGCGGCCGACATCAGCAGAGCGAACATGGTGCTTGTCTTCATCGCCTCTCCCGGTTGTCAATGCATGCCGGATTGAAGGCGATAAGACAGGCAAGGCGCAAGGCGTGGCCCTGGTGGCATCCCCGGGAAAACCTACCGCTGCGCAGGCTTGGTGCCGCGCAGCGGCCACGTCAGAAATGCCAGTGCCGCATCGGCCGCCTAGACGGCCAGGGCCATCGCCTCGGCCTTCGCCAGTTCCAGCTGGTACTGCTCCCAGCCCGACGCCGGAACAACCTCGTCGGCACGCGCCGTGACTTCATCGAGCCGCGCGCACAGCCGCTCGGCCACGTCGGCCGCATCGCCCAGGTGCAGGCCTTGCGTCATCGTGATGTTGGCGCTCTCGAAGCTGCCCGCGCCGGCCAGCAGGATCATGCGCGACGGTGCCTCGTCGCCCACCAGCGCAAGCAGCGCCGGGCTGACGCGCTCGGCGGTCAGCCGGGCCAGTGCCTCGGGCGGCAGCACGCCTTCGGTCATTGCCGTCGCGGCAGTAGGCGCCAGGCAGTTCACATGCACGCCGTACTTCGCGCCTTCGAGCGCCAGCGTTTGCATCAGCCCGACCAGCGCCATCTTCGCCGCGCCGTAGTTCGATTGGCCGAAGTTGCCGTACAGGCCGCTGGACGAGGTCGTCATCACGATGCGGCCGTGGCGCTGCGCCTGCATCTGCGCCCACACCGCCTTGGTGGCGTTGACGGCGCCCATCACATGCACGTCGAGCACGAGCTTGAAATCGTCGAGCGTCATCTTCGCGAAGCTCTTGTCGCGCAGGATGCCGGCGTTGTTCACCAGGATGTCGATGCGCCCCCAGCGGGCCACGGCGGCGTCGGCCATCGCCTGCATGTCGGCCGGCACCGTCACGTCGCCCAGCTGCACCAGCGCCTCGCCGCCGCGCTGGTGGATCTCATCGGCCACCGCGCGCGCCGCGGCGCCGTCGTCGCGTCCCGCCAGATCATTGACGACCACCCGCGCGCCGTGGCGCGCCAGCTCCAATGCATGCGCGCGCCCGAGCCCTCCGCCCGCGCCGGTCACGATCGCCACCTTGTCTTGCAAACGCTTCTTCATGCTGCCCTTCATGTGAATCAGATCGAGACGGCGTCGCGGCCCTTGAGCGCCAGCATCGCGCGCACCTCGGCCGGGGTCGCGATGTCGAGCGACAGCTCTTCGAGGATGCGGCGGATCTTGCGCACCTGCTCGGCGCAGGAGCGCGCCAGGCGGCCCCGCTCCAGGTAGAGGCTGTCTTCCAGGCCGACACGCACGTTGCCACCCATCACCGCGGCCATCGTCAGCAAGGGCATCTGGTGGCGGCCCGCGCCCAGCACCGAGAAGCGGTAGTTCTTGCGGCCGAACAGGCGGTCGGCGGTCGAGCGCATCGTGAACAGGTTCTCCGGGTCGGCCCCCACGCCGCCGAGGATGCCGAAGATGCTCTGGATGAACAGCGGCCCCTCGACCAGGCCTTCGTCGACGAAGTGGGCCAGCGTGTAGAGGTGGCCCACGTCGTAGCACTCGAATTCGAAGCGCGTGCCGCAGCCCTTGCCCAGCACATCGAGGATGTGCTTGATGTCGGCGAAGGTGTTGCGGAAGATCAGGTCTTCCATGCCCTCGACGTGGGGCTTCTCCCAGTCGTAGCGCCACTCGCTGTACTTGCGCGCCATCGGGTGGATCGAGAAGTTCATCGAGCCCATGTTCAGCGAGCACATCTCGGGCTGCGCCTGCAGCGGGTAGGCCAGGCGCTCGTCCAGCGTCATGCGCGTGCTGCCGCCGGTGGTGATGTTGATCACCGCATCGGTCGCCGCCTTGATGCGCGGCACGAACTGGTCGAACACCTTCGGGTCCGGCGTCGGCCGGCCATCGACCGGATCGCGGGCATGCAGGTGCAGGATGGCCGCACCGGCCTCGGCCGCCTCGATGGCCTGTTCGGCAATCTGGTCCGGCGTCAGCGCCAGATGCGGCGACATCGTCGGCGTGTGGACCGAGCCGGTCACGGCGCAGCTGATGATGACCTTGTCAGGGAATGAGGCCATGGGCGCTCCGGAAGTGGAAGAGGTACGTGGGAAGAGGGAGGTGTTCAGACCGCGAGCCACTGCTGCTGCATCGCGGTGTCGGCCAGCAGCTGCGCCGGGCTGCCCTCGAAGACGATGTGGCCGTGGCCCATCACGCAGACGCGGGTCGACACCTTCAGCGCGATCGCGAGCTTCTGCTCCACCAGCACGACCGAGACGCCCTGGCGCTGCATGTCCTGGATGCACTCGGCCACCTGCGCGACGATCTTCGGCGCGAGACCCTCGGTCGGCTCGTCGATCAGGATCGCGAGCGGGTTGCCGAGCAGCGAGCGGCACATCGTCAGCATCTGCTGCTCGCCGCCCGACAGGCTGCCGGCCTTGGTGCCGCGGCGCTCCTTCAGGCGCGGAAACCAGTCGAACATCTGCGCCACGCTCCAGCGCACCGCGCCGGCCACCGGTGGCTGCTCGCCCATGCGCAGGTTCTCGTCGACCGTCAGGTTCGCGAACACCTCGCGCTCCTCGGGCACGTAGGCCAGGCCGGCGCGGCAGATGGCATGCGGCGGCGCACCGGCCAGCGCGCGGCCGGCGAGCTCGATGCGGCCGGCGCTCGGCGGCACCAGGCCCATCAGCGCCTTCAGCGTGGTGGACCGGCCCGAGCCGTTGCGGCCCAGCAGGCTGACCACCTCGCCGCGGCCCACCTGCAGCGTCACGCCGCGCAGCACGTGGCTCTTGCCGTAGTGGGCATGCAGGCCGTCGACACGCAACAGCGGTTGGTCGACCGCGTTCATGCCTCGTGCTCCTCGCCCAGGTAGGCCTCGCGCACGCCCTGGTGCCGGCGGATCTGGTCGGGCGTGCCGGTGGCGATGACCTGGCCGTAGACCAGCACGCTGACGCGCTCGCCGAGCGAGAACACCACGTCCATGTCGTGCTCCACCAGCAGCAGCGTGCGCCCTGCCGTGACCTCGCGGATCAGTTCGGCGGTGTACTGCGTCTCCTCGCTCGACATGCCGGCCATCGGCTCGTCGAGCAGCACCACCTGCGGGTCCGAGGCCAGCGTCATCGCGAGTTCGAGCGAGCGCTGCGCGGAGTAGGTCATCTCGCCGGCCAAGGTGGATGCCTGGTGATGCAGGCGCACCCGTTCCAGCAGCCGTTCGGTCGCTTCGCGAATGCTGCCCATGCGCTCGATGCGGCGCCAGAAGTTGTATTCCAGCCGGTGGCGCTGCATCACCGCGATGCGCACGTTCTCGAACACGCTCAGCTTCGGGAAGATGTTGGTGATCTGGAACGAGCGCGCCAGGCCGCGGCGGTTCACGCGCTCCGGCGCCCAGCCCTCGATGTGCTCGCCATCCAGCACGATCTCGCCCGCGCTGGGCCGCAGGTTGCCGGAGATCAGGTGGAACAGCGTCGACTTGCCGGCCCCGTTCGGCCCGATCAGCGCATGGCGTTCGCCGGCCCGCAGCTCGAGGTCGATGCCACGGATGATCTCCGCCGCGCCGAAGGACTTGCGCAGGCCGCGGATGCTGAGGATCGGATCGGTGGTCATGACGCACTCCCGAAGCGACGCCGCGTGACGACGGTCAGCAGGCCACCGCACGCCAGCAAGCCCGCCGGCACCATCCAGGTGATCACCGCGGCAGGCGACCAGGGCCGCCCCAGCAGCGGGATCGCGGGCCACTCGGCAGCCGCCCGTGCCAGCGCCCGGTAGTCCTGCGAGCACAGCCGCTGCAGCATCTCGACGGCGAAGACGCCGCCCGCGCTCAGCAGCACGGCCGCGCCTGCCGCGAGCAGCACGGTGAATGCGGCAGCCCGCCAGCCGCGCCGTTCGACGAGCCGCGCCGCCGCACCGAACAGGCCCGACAGCCCCGTCGGCGCGAACATCATCACCCCCACGAACAGCACGCCCTGGTACAGCAGCCACGACTGCGTGGCGTCGGACACCGCGTAGCCGAAGAAGGTCATCAGCGCGGCGCCGAGCGCCGGGCCGAGGAAGCTGCCGACGCCGCCGATGTAGCTGTTCAGCACGACGGTGGCCGACACGCCGGCATCGAACACCGCGTAGTTCGCGGCCTCGTTGCTCAGCGCCTGCAGCCCGCCGGCGAGGCCGGAGAACATCGCCGAGATCGCGAAGGCCGAGACCCCGAGGCCATGCACGTCGTAGCCGAGGAAGCGCAGCCGGTGCCCGTTCTCGCGCAGCGCCAGCATCAGCCGGCCAGCAGGCGTCTGGCTGTGGAAGTACAGCAGCCCGAGCGACAGCAGCACCCACGCGAGCGTCAGGTAATAGACCTGCGCCGTCGAGCCGAAGCCCAGGCCCCAGGCCGGGGCGCGCATCGTCGAGATACCCGACTCGCCGCCGAACAAGCCCTTGAGCTGCGGCGCCAGCGCGTGCAGCAGCTCGGCGATGGCCAGCGTGATCATCGCGAAGGTGGTGCCGCTGCGCTGCGTGGCGAACCAGCCGCCGACGATGCCGACGGCCAGCCCCGCCGCGGCGCCGACCAGCGGCATCAGCGGCGTCGGCAGCAGCCCGCTGCCACCGAAGGCGTTCATCGCGTGCACCGTCGCGAAGGCGCCGATGCCGAACCAGGCCGCATGCCCGAACGACAGCATGCCGGCGCGGCCGCTGAGCATGCCGTAGGCGCTGGCGAACAGCGCCGCGACGAGCATCTGGATCGATGCGATCAGCAGSCCGCCCGGCAGCACGGCAGGCAGCGCCACCAGCAGCGCCACGCCGGCAATGAGAAGAGAAAGGTTCATGCGCATCGGATCAGGCCTTCTCGCCCATCAGGCCGCCGGGTCGAACCAGCAGGATCAGCAGCATCAGCGCGAACGGCAGCGTCGCGGCCAGGCTCGACAGCTTCAACGTCAGCAAGCCGCCGACGTCCTGGGCCCAGCCGCCTGCGCCGACGAGGGCCAGCGCATCGGCCAGGCTGTGGTCCACGCCCACCGCCAGCGAGGTGACGATGCCGATCAGCAGCGACGCCGCCATCGCCCCGCCGAGCGAGCCGAGCCCGCCGACGACGACCACGACGAACACCATCACGCCGACCTCGAGCGCCATGTTCGGGTTGGTCGTGTAGAACGCGCCGGCGATCGCGCCGGCCAGCCCCGCCAGTGCCGCACCGACGCCGAACACGCCCATGAAGACCAGTTGCACGTTGTGGCCCAGCGCCTGCGCCATGCGCGGCTTGTGGATGGCTGCGCGCACGATGATGCCGATGCGCGTGCGCGTCAGCAGCAGCCACAGCGCGGCGAACATCGCGAGCGCCACGGCAGCCATCAGCACACGGTAGGCCGGGTACTGCTGGCGGCCGAGGCTGAACGCCGCGAAGTCCAGCGCCGCCGGCACGCGGTAGTCGACCGGGTGGTTGCCGAAGAACAGCTTGATCGCCTCGGCGATGATGAACGACAGCCCGAAGGTCAGCAGCAGCTCGTGCGCGTGGCCGTGGTGGTGCACGCGCCGCAGGAACCAGCGCTCGACCACCACGCCGACCGCGCCCGACAGCAGCGTGGCCGCGACCACCGCCGGCCCGAAGCCCATCAGCCCCTGCAGCGTGTACGCGAAGTAGGCCCCGAGCATGTAGAACGACGCGTGTGCGAAGTTCAGCACCCCCATCATCCCGAACACCAGCGTCAGCCCGGCCGACACCATGAACAGCAGCAGGCCGTAGACGGTTCCGTTGAGCAACGAGAAGACGACGGTCTCCATCCTGCTCAGCTCGGGCGCTGCATCTTGCAGGACGCCTGCGCCGGCACCGAGGCCTCCTCGGCCGTGAACACCTTCACCGGCTTGAAGCCGAGCGCGGTGTCGTCGGCCTTGTACTTCGCGTCCTTCGCGACCACCGACACCACCAGCGGCAGCAGCACCTGGTGGTCGGCGGCACGCATGCTGGCCTCGCCCATCGGCGTCTTCAGCTTCGCGGTCTCGAGGTTGCGCGCGAGCGCGTTGACGTCGAGCGCCCCGTCGACCGGTTTCGTGCGCTTCAGCGCATCGGCCACCATCTCCAGCCCGAACACCGTCTGCGGCTCGGTCGCGACCGGCGGGTGTCCGCTCTTCGCCTTGTAGTCGGCGACAAAGCGCTCGCCTTCCGCGCCGGCGGCCTCGGGGTTGAACGCCTGCACGACGAAGTGGCCGATCGCCTGCTCGCCGGCGTTGGCGATGTTGCCGACCTGGTCGAGGTACACCGTGCCGAAGCGCAGCTTGAGCCCGGCCGCCTTCGACGCCTTCATCATCAGCAGCAGGTCGTTCGACCAGTTGCCGGTGATCACCGTGTCGGCGCCCGACGCGCTGATCTTCGCGACGTAGGGCGCGAAGTCCTGGATCTTGTTGACGTCGTGCAGCGTCTTCTCGACCACCTGGTAGCCGCCCGCGCCGGCGTTGTCGACGATGGCGCGCTCCATGTCCTGGCCCCAGGAGTAGTTCTGGTTGATCGAATAGACCTTGCTGCCCAGCGCCTGCACCTGCTTCATCGCCTGCACCAGCGCCTTGGTGCGCACCTGCGCGTTGCCGGCGAAGCGGAAGTGGTGGAAGTTGCACTTCTCGCCGGTCAGCTCCAGCGCCTCGGCACCGACGTTGATGTAGACGATCTCCTTGCCCGGGTTGCGCAGGTTGTGCTTGCGCACGTCTTCGGTGATCTGGCCGCCGATCGCCGACGAGCCGCCCTGCACGACGATCTGCACGCCGTCGGCTGCAGCGGCCTTCAGCTTGTCGGAGGCGCCGGCCGGGCCGCCCTGGTTGTCGTACTCCAGCAGTTGCACCGGCTGGCCGTTCCAGCCGCCGGACGCATTCAGCTTGTCGACCGCGTAGCGCACCGCCGCGCGGTAGGCCAGGCCGGTGGAGGCCTGCGGGCCGGACAGCGTCTCCAGCACGGCGATCTTGACCGGGGCGGCGTGCGCGGCGGTGGCCAGCAGCGCGAGCAAGGGAAGGGTTGCGATTCGAACAGCATTCATCTTTTGTCTCCGATGATTTATTAGAGGTACTCGACGTTGCCGTCGATGCTGATGGCCTGGCCCGTCATGTTCCGGGCCGCGGGCGAACACAGGAACAGCGCCAGCGCCGCCACGTCGTCGGCGCTCACCATGCGGCGCAGCGAGATCTTGTTGAGGTACTGCTGGCGCATCTCGTCGACACCGATGCCGACCGAGGCCGCACGCGCCGCGATCACGCCGTTCATGCGCTCGCCTTCGACGGTGCCGGGCAGGATCGCGTTGACGCGGATGTCGTGCGGCCCGAGCTCGACCGCGAGCGACTTCGTCAGCCCGACGATGGCCCACTTGCTCGCGGCATACGGCGTGCGGTACGGGTAGCCGAGCCGGCCCGCGACCGAGGCCATCGAGATCAGGCAGGGTCCGGCCGACGAGCGCTTCAGCATCGGCACCGCGCGCCGGGCGAAGTAGTACTGGCTGTTCAGGTTGACGGCGATGGTGCGTTCCCAGCCGGGGCCGTCGATGTCCTCGATGGCGCCGGTGGGCCCGGCGATGCCGGCGTTGTTGACCAGCACGTCGAGGCCGCCGAACGCGCCCTGCACGTCGTCGAACACCAGGTCGACGTCGGCGGCCACCGACGCATCGGCCATGCTGCCGGTGACGCCGGGCAGCTCGGTGGTCAGGCGATCGATCGCGCTGCGGTCGATGTCGCAGACGTGCACGCGGGCCCCGGTCTCGTGGAAGGCCCGGGCGATCGCCGCACCGATGCCGTTGGCGCCGGCCGTCACGAGGACGCGCAGGTGGGGCGCGGGCCGAAGCGAATCCAGGATGGGCATGCAGGTCCTCTGTTCAAAGAGGCGCCAGTCTCGGTGCGCGCCGATGCGCGGCCAATGTGCGGTGCGCACACCTTCGGCCCGGATTCAGTGTCTCTTGCGGCCTGCGGGCGACCGGCTGCGGCGGCGCCCCCTCTGGTAGCCTGCGCGACGCACCAGAAGTACAGGAGACACACCATGCGGAGCCCTGCCCCGCCCTCGCCCGCCGAGCTGATCCACCTGCTCCACCAGGGCGCCCCCGCCAGCGACTTCGCCCGCCACCTCGCCGAGGTCGAGGCGCTGCCGGACGACATCGCCGGCAAGTCGACGCTGGCCGAGACCGTGCGCATGGCGATGGCGATCCGCAACCGGCTGGAGCTGCAGCAGCAGCGCGAGCGCGGCATGCTGGCGGTGATCGATTCGGCGCAGGCGCTGTCGAGCCGGCTCGACCTGGAGAGCCTGCTGGGCGCACTGGTGCTGCGTGCCCGCAACCTGCTGGGCTCGGACATCGCGTGGCTGTCGGTCTACGACGCCGGGCGCGGCGAGTTCCGCGTGCTGGCCGCCGACGGCGCGATGCATCAGACCACCTCCGGCATGGTGGCGCGGCACGACCGCGGCGTGGCCAGCGTCGTGATGTCGACCCGCCTGCCCTTCGTGACGCCGGACTACCTGCACGACGCGCGCTTCGAGCACGACGGCGGGCTCGACGCCGCGTTCCGCGACGAAGGCATCGCGGCGCTGGTGGGCGTTCCGCTGGTGTGGGACGGCGAGGTGACGGGGCTGTTGTTCGTCGCCGACCGCTACCACCGGCTGCACAACGCGCAGAGCATCTCGATCCTGTGCACGCTGGCCACGCACGGCGCGGTGGCGCTGAAGAACGCGCGAGATTTCGAGCGCGCGAACGCGGCGCTGCACGATGCCGACCAGGCGCGCGCCGAGCTGGAGCGGCATGTGCGCAGCATCCAGGCGGCCACCGACGCACACGAGCAGCTGACCTCGCTGCTGGCGCGCGGCGCGTCGCTCGCGACGTTGTGCGAATCGGTCGCGCGGCTGCTGAACGGCAGCGTGCTGGTGCTGGACGAAGGCTCGCAGGTGGTGAGCGCGGCAACGCCGCCCGGCCATGCCGACCAAGGGGCGAACGGCTACACGCCGCACGGCGAACGCAGCGCCGAGGTGGCGCGCGCGCTGCGCCAGAGCCGCGAGACGGGGCGCTCGGTGCCGGCGTGGGCGCTCGACGGTGAGTCCTGCAGGGTCATGGCGGTGATCGGAGGCGACGGCATCCTCGGCGCCGCGCTGCTCTTCCACAACGGCGAGCTGGAAGAGATCGCGATCCGCACCTTCGAGCGCAGCGCGAGCGTGATCGGCGTCGTGCTGCTGTCGCGCCAGCGGCTGGAGGCCTCGAAGAGCCACGATGCGTCGGACCTGCTGCGCTCGCTGGTGTGGCCGCGCCAGGGTGAGCTGAAGGAGCTGGTGAGCCGCGCCGACCTGCACGGCGTGGACCTGTCACGGCCCTTGGCCTTGATGCTGGTGGAGATGGACGGCCCGAGCGCGGGCTACGCGGCGCGGCGCTTCCGCACGATGCGGCCCTTGCCCGATGCGCTGGTCGACGACCTGGACGGCACGCTCGTCATCCTGTGCGGCGCCACCGGAGCACTCGAAGCGCGGCTCGCGGTTTCGGCCTGGGCGCGCAGCGAACTTCATGCGGCCCACCGCGGCGTGCTGTCGCGCCCGATCGGCGGGCCGGCCGAGATCCCGGCGCTGTACGCGACGCTGGGCCGCGCGCTGCCGGTGCTGCGGCGCATCGGCGTGCAGGGGCAGATCGTCAACCAGAACGAACTGGCGCTGTACTCGACCTTGTTCGAGACCCACGACCAGACCAGCCTCGACAGCTTCCTGCAGGCCACCATCGGCCCGCTGATTTCGCTGGACCGCAAGCGCAGCGCCGAGCTGGCACCGACGCTGCTGAGCTACTTCGACAACAACCAGAACGCCAAGACCACCGCGCAGCGCCTGGGCATTCACGTCAACACGGTGCGGCAGCGGCTGGCCACCATCGAGACGCTGCTCGGGCACTGGGGCCAGGCCTCGCGCGCGCTGGAGATCCACATCGCACTGAGGCTCTGGCACCTGAGCGCGCCCTCGGAGTGAGGGCGCCCCGGCGCGTCATTGCACGCTGATCTGCTTCGCGGTCGGCGTCGCATCGAACACCAGCGTGGCCGGCCACTGCGGCCACGTCGTCCCGAGCCCGGTGTTGTTCGGGTCGCCGTTGCGGGCGAACGCGCCGATGCTGCGCATCATCGCGTCCGACAGCGCCAGCCGGCCGGGCGCGTTGGCCGTGGTGTTCGTGAAGTTGGCATACAGCGACGGACCGAAGTTGCCGAACGCGAACGGCAGGTCGAAGGCATGCGCCGCGCCGTAGATCTCGTTGAACGGGGCAGGCAGCTCGTCCCAGTCGAAGCGGTAGTACCAGATCGGGTTCTGCTGCGATTGCAGCGCCCCGAGCACGCTGTCGCGGCTGTTCAGGAAGAACAGGCGGTTCAGCAGGTCGGAGCGCGCGGTGAAGCCGGTGACCGGTGCGTCCATCGGCAGGTACGACGGCGGGATCCACTGCGCGATCGTCGTCGTCGCCGGGCCGTTCGGCTTGTAGTTGAAGGCCATCGCGAAGACCGACGGGTCGTCGAGCAAGCGGCCGCTGCCGGTACCTCCCGCCAAGGGCAGCAGCGTCGGGAACAGCTTGCCTTCGTCGCGCGTGTTGCCCGCGAGCACCGGCACCTTCAGGTACTGGCCGGCATGGATCGCGGCGATCGGGCTGACCGGCAGCACGTTGCCGTCGGCGATGGGGCCGGAGCCTGAAGCGCCGATCGGTGCGAGCTTGCTCGTCACCGTGTTGATGATGGCTTCGGCGCTCTTGCCGCGCAGGTAGGTCGCGACTTGCTCGGGCGTGCGCGACGCAACGTACCCATAGGCGGCAGTCAGGTCACCCGCCAGACCGTCGGCGAGCACCAGGTTGGCGACCAGGAAATCGGCCTGCCCGCGGAAGTCGGACGGCGACGCCAGCGTGGCGACGCTGCCGGCCGGCAGCTCGCTGGCGCGCGAGATGCCGCCGCTGATCGGGATCACGCGGTGCACCAACGCCGGGTTGGCCTGCGCGACCAGCGGCGAGGTCATCAGCGCATAGACGTTGACGGCACCCGCCGACTGGCCCATCAGCGTGACGTTGCCGGGGTTGCCGCCGAACGCCGCCACGTTGCCGTTGATGAACTTCAGCGCCTGCAGGATGTCGAGGAGCGCGAAGTTGCCGGAGTCGTCGAGCGCGTCGCCGGTCTTCAGCTGCCCCAGGTTGATGAAGCCGAGCAGGCCGAGGCGGTAGTTCACCGTGACGACCACTGCGTTGGCGGTGCGGGCGAGCGCTGCACCGTCATACACCGGGTCGGCGGTGTAGCCGGTGACGTTGCTGCCGCCGTGCACGAACACGATGACCGGCAGGTTGGTGGCGGCCGAGGTCGGGCGCCAGATGTTGAGGTAGAGGCAATCCTCCGACCCGACCGGCTGGCCGACGGTGGTGCCGATGGTCGCGTCGTACTTGTTGTTCGATCCGGGGCCGTACAGGCGGCCGAACGACGCGCAGGCATTGCCGAACTGCTGCGTGGCCTTCGGCGAGGTCCACGGCTCGAGGGCGGCCGGCGCCTTCCAGCGCAGTTCGCCCACCGGGGCCTTGGCGTACGGGATGCCCTTCCACGCGTAGGTGCCGCTGGTGGCGGAGTGGTCGGTGCCGATCACGTCGCCGAGTGAGGTGGTGCGCTGCGTCGGCGAGGCGTTCTCGCGGTTGGCGCAGGTGAACGAGGCGGCCATGTTGACGTCTCCGGTGCCGTTGTAGCGCGGCCATGCAGGGTAGTCGCACAACGGGCGCGTGCGGCCGGGCACGCCTGTCGTGTCGGCCACCACCTGCGCGCTCGGCGCGGTGCCGTCCTCGGCCCAGTGCTCCAGCGTCGTCAGCGAATCCCACGCGGCGTTGAAGGCGGTGCTGACCGCATGGCCGAGGCCGGGGATCTCGTAGTAACGCACGAAAGTGTCGACGTCACTCGGCCCCATGCGGGCCTGCAGGCGCTGGTAGTACTCCTCGGTGGCGCGGGTGCTGACCAGCACGTCGGCCAGGCCGTGCGCCAGCAGCAGCTTGCCGCCCTTGGCGGCGAAGGCGTCGAGGTCGACGCGGGTGTCGAGCAGCGTGCTCAGCTGGCTGACGCGGTTGGCCCACGGGCCGGGGTTTTCGGGGTCGAAGGACAGCGAGTCGTAGCCGGCGTCGCGGGTCACCGAGTACTTGATCCACTGGTCGAGCAAGGTGCCGATGTACGGCGAGTTGCGCGGCATCGGCGTGGCCGGCGCGGCGGTGCCGAGCGCCAGGAAGGTGATCGTCGGCTGCAGCGGCGACGGGTTGGTGGTGATGCCGAGGTCGGCGCCCCAGACGTTGTAGCCGGGGTAGTGCGTCTCGCCGCTGGCCAGCGCGAAGTGGAACTGCGTGTCGGTGTTCATCGCCTTCAGCGCGGTGATCTGCGCATCGGACAGGCAGGTGTCGCCGGTGTCGGCGCCATCGGGGCAGCGCAGCGGGTTGCCGGCGACGCTGGCGGTGGCCGGGTCGAACACCGCGTTGCAGCGCTGCTGGTTGCTGATGAGACCGTCGACCGCGCCATCGAGGCCGTCGCAGGCTTCCATCGCGGCGGCGTAGATCAGCGATCGCTTGGCGGTGTTCGGGTAAGCGCCGGGCTTGGACAGCACGCGGCTGACGCGCTGGCCGTGCAGCAGCGCGGCGGCGTCGTTCCAGGCGGGGTACAGCGAGATCGCGCCGTCCCAGTCGGCCGGCCATCGCGTGATGGCGGCGAGGGCCTCGCGGCCACCGGTGGAGCCGCCGGCGAAGTAGGCCTTGCGGATTGCATCGACGGCATAGCGGGCCTTGATCAGGAAGGTGGCGGCGTCGCGGGTTTTCTTGATCGCGTCGCCGCCGAAGTTGTCTGCCGCTTCGTCGTTGAGCGCAAAGGAGCCGTCCTGCGAACCGAAGGCGTTGGCCTGGTGCCCGGAGTCGCTGGCGAAGGTGGCGTAGCCGCGGCCGAGCGGGTTGGGCTGGTCGGTGGGGCCGACCGGCACGTTGCCGGTGACGGCGGGGATGCTGCCGTCGAAGCCGCCGCCGCCGAACATCACGGCCTTGTGGTTCCAGTCGGTGGGGAGCGCGAGGTTGAAGCGGATGTCGGGCGCGGTGGGGTCGACCGGGGAGATCCTGGCGACGACGAGGCAGTGCTCGGGGGTCACCTTGGGGGCCGTGCCGGTGGGGGCGACGACGGTGGCCGAGATGACGGTGGCGCCGGAGGTGGGCAGGCCTATCGACGTCGCCGGAATGGCCGTGCCCGCCAGTTGCGCGCAGGTGAGTGGCGTGGAGGTCGTCGGAGGTGGCGTGCCGCCCCCTCCTCCGCCGCCGTCATCACCACCACCGCAGGCGGCGAGCAGCAGGGAGAGAGCGAAAAGCGGCGCGATGCCGAGTCCGGGTCCGGGCTTTGTCATGGTCGTGTCTCCTGGCGTGTGTTGTCGTCGGCCCGATGAGGTTGCGTATCCATCAGCGGGATGCGGCCTCGGCACCTCTGGCGGGTGCGCGGTCGGGAAGGGACTAGTCTTTGTTCAGACGGCCCAGGACTCAATGGCGGCAATCCACATCGGCGAGGCTTCGTCGGTGTGCGTGTGGCCTATCGTGAAAACCCTAGGCTCTGAGCCGAGATGAAGACGGGAACGATGACGGCGAGTGAAGGCGCGCTCGTTCTATCTCGACCGCTACGCGCCATGGCAGCGAGAGTAAGGAAGCCCGGAGCCGCAATGGCAAGCTTCACCCGCTTGCATATTGAACCTACGCACCGCTTCCGCCGCGAGAGCGCTTATGTGGCCCGGGCGAATGCCGTGCTCACGCAGCGCTGCCACGAAATCGCGCTGCCCATCAAGTTCCGCGCATTGGATCTCTGCCATGCCCGGTCGGTAGGGTTCCAGCCGATCAAGTTCAGCGTCAGCAGCGTCATATTCGCCGCAATACCCCAGGACCACTGCGTATTGACTTCGCACAGACAGTAGGCGGTCTACCATCTTGTACTCGGTCACCACAGGTATGAGATGTTGTTCGGCGATGTCGCGAGCTCCTATGTAGTCGGTCCGGCCAATGAACTCGTCGACAAGGTCTTGGCCTACTTTTATCAGAGAGTCAAGCGAATGAGACAGGCTGTAGAACTTCATGGCATGGACTCGGGATAACCCCGAATCCCGCCCTTGCGCATTGATGGATCGTGCCAGCAGGTCTAATGCATCTGCCAGATGCTTCATGTCGTCCTGCACGGTTGGAGGCTTGCGCATCATCTCGTAGATCGCGACGTTGCTCCGACCGAAGATGGTCTCCGGCGACAACTTGAGAAAGTTGAAATAATCTTTACTAACCTGTCGCGCTATCGCTTCTGCTTCAGGAAACCGGCGCAAGACAAACAACGCGTACGCGATGTTGTATTGCAAGACTCGCTGATGATCGGGACGCTTGGCCGTTAACGAACGGGCACGTTTCATGGCAGAGCGGGTCGCTGCCTCATCGCCCCGATCGGCTTCAAGGAGCATGCGCTTGAGTGCCACGACGCCCCGTTCATGACGGCCTAGCTTGTGAATCTCGGCCAGGCCTTCCATGGCCACAACATGGCGCTCCGCATCATCAAGCTTGCCGTGCTTCATCTCGGAGAAAACCAGTCCATCGAGTGCATAGAACCGCTGCTCTGGGTCCATCTGATCGTTCGATGAGGCGGCATCAAGTGCCGCCCAGATGCCGCCATCTACCCCAAGTTCATGAAAGAACTCTTCAGTGGCGATCTCGACGAGAGTCCTGAGCTCGCCGAGTTCCACGAGAGTGCGTACGTAGAGTGGAAACCGTGAGGTGTCTTGCCGGCTTTCAAAGGATTCGACGATGATGTCTTTGAGCGTCTGACGTGCAGCAGTGTTCTGCCCCGATGTAAGTTCGCCCAGCCTTCGCTGACCCAGCACACGAAAGGCATCGTGGATCTGCAGGCGCTGGGTGCCGTAAAAACGAACGACGCCTAGTGGCTTGAGCTGCCGCAACGCCCGGACAAAAGCCGGCGGATCTAATCCGATCGCGGCACGAGCAAGGCGAATGGCCTCCGCCTGATCCAGCGGGATATCGCTGAGACTAAGAACTGCAACACAGTCGCGTACGGCGTCGGGGAGGTATTCGAAGGTGCGGCTCAGAATGAGCTCTTGCGCGCTTTCAACAACGTTCGCATTGGTCTCAAGCGCTCCGCACATTGCAGCGATGTCACCGCCGTACTGGAGGCAACTCAGCTGAGCCGCAGACATGACATACAGCGGCAGACCGCCAGTGAGCACCAGCAGTCGGCCCAGATCTGCCGTGGACGCACGGGCTCCCTGTGCGTTGACTTCGGCCGCTATCTGATCAAGCCCCCACCCTTGAAGCATTTCCTGAAGGATGCCTGTTGTGGCTTCGATTTCCGCGATGGCCGCAGAGGGCTGTGCGAGCAGGGCGAATCGCAGATGACGGGTCGCGTCTAGCAGCATACGGATATCGGCCGCCGGCACTCGATGTGCGTTGTCGAGCACAACCAGTGCTGGAATGCCATTCGTTTCAACAAATTGATCCAACGCTCGGAGCGAATCCAATCCGCTGTTTCCTGGCAACAAGACTCGACGCATCCCCTCGGCATTTGTTGCCGTCCACTGCGCAGTCAGTTCGCGCGCCAGGTTTGCCGCGATCGCCGGTCCTGGAACGTCCCCCACGTCGTAATACGCGCATTCGCTGCCAAGCTGCGTAGCAGCCTGTGACGCCCAAGCCGTCTTCCCAGCGCCCGAGAACCCGCTGATGATGCGCACGCGCGTCTCCATGCTCAGCACTGGCTCGTTCTCCAGCGGGCGGTAGCTGTCTGGTGGCTCCGGGAACTGCTGCAGTTGAACCACCAACTGCTCGAACAACGTCTGGAGATCGCTGATTTGGAAGCTATGGCCCGGTGCCTGGCCCGCTGCCGCCAGTTGAACACGCCCGGCCAATTTCCAGACCAAGGTCTGCGGAGCCAGCCCCGCCATCGGCAGACTAATTGCGCGATCGGAACACCATGCCACTGCTTCTGCGATGTTCTGCCAGGCTGGCGGCAACCACTGCAGCGCAGGTCTCTGGGAGAGCGGATAGATCAACGAAACGTCAGCATGTAGACCTTGTCTGTTGATCAAGGCTGACAACTCTGGTCCAGGCGCAACGTTGGCGACAACGGCGAACGATGCATTGCCTCTTCTGCGTTGTTCCAGATGCTCACGTCGAAGCGCCTCGAAGCGATCGAGAGCTCCTTCGATATCGCTCATGACCAGCGGTGATGAACGGGTCTTGACCTGAACGTAGACGCGGTTGCCGCTTACAAGCTCAAGTTCGACGTCCTCATCGAACTCAACGGTAACCGATCGCACCTCATCGAGAGATGCGGCGAGAAGGCAACCGACTGCGTAGAGGTGCTGGTACAGGAAACCCCGGTGAACACCCTCTATGCGCCTGACTTGACATGGGTCCAAAGGGTCGATCATGGACGCATTCTGTGTGATCGTTGAACGGAGGTCCATGCCTCGGCTTGCCGCTTACAAAGCCTCAGAGCTTGCGCCGCGGATAGCGGCCTAGCGCGTGCACTTCGGAATTGAGACCGCCCCCGGATTTTCCCAACAGGGCATCGACTCTCCCAGATCCGAGTTGAATACAAGCTTCGGCTTCGCCACGAATGCCGGCGTCATGGCGGTCGCGTCCGCCAGCGTACCCGGTAAGTTCTAGGTGCGCTGGTGCAGGAGGATCGCCCCTTGATCCGGGTTTTCATCTGAAATGAGGAAGGGATTTCCCGATTCAGGTCCCGCACGCGCCTGACAGACTCGCCAAGACAGTGCGCAGCCGCAACTGGATGGGCTCACGCTCGCGCGACAGCGGGAGCGATGGTCCGTTCGACTGCAGGACGCACCCTCTTCCGAAGAAATATCTACTGTGAGGCTTCGACCATGTCGTCATGGCGCACGCCGACTCGCTGGACCGGTTCTTCAATGCGCGAATCAAAGGCAATTCGATTGCCGCGTTCTGCAGGTTCCTGACTACAAGTCTTGAAACAATCACGCGCAGTCAATCACAGCGCGCTTCCTACTTCCGTACGTGCCTTCTTCAGATAAGGAAGCACTGCGTGGAAATTGCGAATCAGGTCTCTCTCACTCATGACAATGAATGGAAATCGGACCTGAACAACCCCGAGCCAGCCGCATGAACGCTCGCGATGCGAGCCGATGCTGCGCTACGCTCGCAGCCTTCCATCCCCATCACCCTCACAGCGATGACCCGACTCCGTTCCTTCACACCTGCCGTAGCGCTCTGTCTTGTCTTCTCTGCCTTCACCGCGCACGCCGCCGATCCGACCGACGCCGCCACCAGTGCTCAGCAGTTGCTCACCCGCCTTGAAGGCTCTTGGCGCATGGTCGGCGACGTGCGCGGCAAGCAGGTGCAGTACAAGCTCGAATCGACACGCGTGCTGGCCGGCAAGTTCGTCGAGCTGCACATGGTGGACGTGCAGGTGCCGCCCCGGTACGAAGCCCGTGTCTTCATCGGCGCCGACAAGACGGGCAAGATCTTCGCGCACTGGCTCGATTCATTCGGGCCGGAGTACTCGGTGCCGCATGGCGAGGGCAGCGTCACCTCGAATCAGATCGAGGTCCGGATTCCCTATCCCGGCGGTGCGTTCCGCGACACGTTCGTCTTCTTGCCGTCCTCCCAGGAATGGACGCTCACCATAGACGCCGAGAAGGCGGGTGGCGAATGGCAGCACTTCGCTGCGTACCGCTTGAGCCGGCCGTAAGGCGAGCATCCGCCTGGGCCACGCCTTCAGCTCGAACTTCGGAGCAGCGCATGTTCGAAGACTTCAGACTGGAATTCATCAACGTCGGAGACGTCACCCTGCGCGTTCGACACGGCGGGCATGGCCCGGCGCTGTTGCTGCTGCACGGCCACCCTCGCACCCATGCGACCTGGCACCGGGTGGCGAAGCCGCTCGGCGACCGATTCACGGTCGTGTGCCCCGACCTGCGAGGGTACGGACAATCGACGAAGCTCGAGCCGCTGCCGGACCACGCGCAGGCGAGCAAGCGCGCGATGGCCGCCGACTGTGCCGCGTTGATGGACCGGCTGGGGCATCACCACTACGGCGTCGTCGGTCACGACCGTGGCGGGCTGGTGGCCTTGCGCTTGGCACTCGACTTTCCTGATGAGGTCCAGCGCCTCGCGATCCTCGACGCCCTGCCCGTCGTCGAGCACCTGGACCGCTGCGACGCCCGTTTCGCCGCCGCCTGGTGGCATTGGTTCTTCTTTCTGCAGCCGGACAAACCGGAACGGGCGATCCTGGCGAACCCCGATGCCTGGTATGGCAGCAACGACAGGAAGCGCGTGCAAATGGGCTCCGACGACGCGTGGGCCGACTACCTGTCCGCCACGCGGGACCCAGCGACCGTGCGGGCCATGCTGGAGGACTACCGGGCCGGGCCGGGCATCGATCGCCGGAACGAGATCGCCGATCGGGAGGCCGGCAACCGGGTGCAATGCCCGATGCGTTGCCTCTGGTCAAGTCGCGATGACCTGGCCGATCTCCACGGCGATCCGCGCGCGATCTGGGCAAAGTGGGCGACAGACCTTCGGGGCGCACCCATCGACTGCGGACACCACATGGCAGAAGAAGCGCCGGACGAACTCGCCAGCGCGCTCGGCGACTTCTTCGGGCAAGCGCGCCCGGTGCCACCGGCGTCGCGATAACCCCGAGGCCTCCACCGGGCATCCCGCTTGCCCGCAATGCCGGATTACCCCAGCGCAGCAGGAGGCCACGATGGGCAGTTCCGATGAATTGGCAATTTCACGTCGCGACGTGCTGATCGTGGGCACCGCGTCGGCAGCCACGGTGACCGCGCCGGTCCATGGGGCGCCAGCCGCCGAGGCGCCCGCGCCCCAGGCGAACGCGAGCGCCTCGCTGCCCAGCTCGAGCGTCACGCTCGAGGTCAACGGCACGCCGCACACGCTGACGCTGGACAACCGCACCAGCCTGCTCGACACGCTGCGCGAGCACCTGCACCTGACCGGCACCAAGAAGGGCTGCGACCACGGCCAGTGCGGCGCCTGTACCGTGCTGCTCGACGGCGAGCGCATCAACTCCTGTCTGACGCTCGCGGTGATGCACCAGGGCGCCAAGCTGACCACGATCGAGGGGCTGGGCACGCCCACGCAGTTGCACCCGCTGCAGGCCGCCTTCATCCAGCACGACGGCTACCAGTGCGGCTACTGCACGCCCGGGCAGATCTGCTCGGCGGTCGGCGCGCTCGATGAGTTGCGCCGCGGCGTGCCGAGCCACGTGAGTGCCAGCCTGTCCGAACGGCCGCTGCTGTCGGCCGAGGAATTGCGCGAACGGATGAGCGGCAACATTTGCCGATGCGGCGCCTATTCCAACATCGTCGAGGCGATCTCCGAGGTCGCGGGGGTGCGCACATGAGCCCCTTCACCTATGAGCGCCCCACTGCGCCGGCCGAGGCGGCTACGGCCATCGAACGCCACCCCGGCGCGAAGTTCATCGCCGGCGGCACCAACCTGCTCGACCTGATGAAACTGCAGATCGAGGCACCGGTGCACCTCGTCGACGTGAACGGTCTCGGCCTCAACAAGATCGAGCCGACCACCGATGGCGGCCTGCGCATCGGCGCACTGGTGCGCAACACCGCGCTGGCCGCCGACGAACGCGTGCGCCGCGACTACGGCGTGCTGTCGCGCGCATTGCTCGCCGGTGCATCGGGCCAGCTGCGCAACCGCGCCACCACCGCCGGCAACCTGCTGCAGCGCACCCGCTGCCCATACTTCTACGACACCGACCAGCCCTGCAACAAGCGCCGTCCGGGCAGCGGTTGCAGCGCGATCGGCGGCTTCAGCCGGCCGCTTGCGGTGGTGGGCGGCAGCGAAGCCTGCATCGCCACGCACCCGAGCGACATGGCGGTGGCGATGCGGGTGCTGGACGCCGGCATCGAGACCGTGCGGCCCGACGGGCGCACGCGGGTGATCCCGATCGCCGACTTCCACCGCCTGCCGGGCGACACGCCGCACATCGACACCACGCTGGAGCGCAACGAGCTGATCACCGCGGTGACGCTGCCGCCACCCCTCGGCGGCACGCACCTGTACCGCAAGGTGCGCGACCGGGCGTCCTACGCCTTCGCGCTGGTCTCGGTGGCCGCGGTGATCCAGCGCGATGGCTCCGGGCGCGTCGCGCTCGGCGGTGTCGCCCACAAGCCCTGGCGCGACGCCGCGGCTGATGCGGCCCTGCCCCAGGGCGCGAAGGCCGCCACCGCAAGGCTGCTGGCAGACGCCAGGCCGACGCACGACAACGCGTTCAAGGTGCCGCTGGCAGAGCGCACGCTCGCCGCAGTGCTGGCGCAGGCAAGGAGCACCTCATGAAGTTCGACACCCCCGCTACCACCAACCCGATCGACCAGCTCAAGGTCGTCGGACGGCCCACGCCACGCATCGACGGCCCGCTGAAAACGACGGGTACCGCCCCCTATGCCTATGAACGCCATGACGCCGCACCGGACGCGGTGTACGGCTACGTCGTCGGTGCCGGCATCGCCAAGGGGCGGATCGCGTCGATGGACCTGCGCGCCGCGCATGCGGCGCCCGGCGTGCTGGCGATCGTCACCGCGCGCAACGCCGGCAAGCTCGGCAAGGGCTCGTTCAACACCGCCAAGCTGCTGGGCGGGCCGGCCATCGACCACTACCACCAGGCGGTCGCGCTGGTGGTGGCCACCACCTTCGAGCAGGCGCGTGCCGCCGCGCAGCTGGTGCGCATCGGCTACACGCACGGGCCCGGCAAGTACGACCTGTCGGCAGAGAAGGCCGGGGCGCCGATGCCGAAACCGACCTCGTTCGGTGGGCCTGCGCAGTCCAAGGTCGGCGATTTCGCCGGTGCCTATGCCGCTGCGCCGGCGCAGCTCGACGCCACCTACACCACGCCCGACCAGTCGCACGCGATGATGGAACCGCATGCGTCCACCGCCATGTGGCGCGGCGACAAGCTCACCGTGTGGACCGCGAACCAGATGATTGCCTGGAGCGTCGGCGATCTCGCGAAGACGCTCGGCGTCCCGAAGGACAACGTGCGCCTCGTGTCGCCCTTCATCGGTGGCGGCTTCGGCGGCAAGCTCTTCGTGCGGGCCGACGCGGTGCTGGCCGCGCTCGGCGCGCGTGCGGTGCGCCGGCCGGTGAAGGTGGCGCTGCAGCGGCCGCTGATGATGAACAACACCACGCACCGGCCCGCCACCATCCAGCGCATCCGCATCGGCGCGTTGCCCGACGGCAGGATCACCGCGATCGCGCACGAGGGCTGGTCGGGCGACCTCCCCGGCGGTCAGGCGGAAACGGCCGTCAACCAGACGCGCTTGCTGTATGCCGGCGCCAACCGCCTGACCACCACGCGCCTGGCGGTGCTCGATCTGCCGGAAGGCAACGCGATGCGTGCACCGGGCGAGGCACCGGGTCTGATGGCCTTGGAGATCGCGATCGACGAGATGGCCGAGAAGCTCGGTATGGACCCTGTCGCTTTCCGCGTCGTCAACGACACGCAGGTGGACCCCGAGAAGCCCGGCCGCCCGTATTCGCAGCGGAATCTGGTGCAGTGCCTGCGCCTAGGTGCCGAGCGCTTCGGCTGGGAGCGCCGCAGCGCGCAGCCCGCACAACGGCGCGAGGGCCGCTGGCTGATCGGCATGGGCATGGCCGCCGGCTTCCGCAACAACCTGCTGACGAAATCCGGTGCCCGCGTGCGCATCGACAACCGCGGCATCGTGACGGTGGAGACCGACATGACCGACATCGGCACCGGCTCGTACACCATCATCGCGCAGACGGCGGCAGAGATGATGGGCGTGCCGCTCGGCAGCGTGCAGGTGCGCCTCGGGGATTCGCTGCATCCGGTGTCGGCAGGCTCCGGCGGCCAGTGGGGTGGCAACAACTCGACCGCCGGTGTCTATGCGGCCTGCGTGAAGCTGCGCGAGGCGGTGGCGAAGAAGCTCGGCGTGCCGGCGGCCGATGCGGTGTTCGTCGACGGAACCGTGCGCGCAGCGGGGCGCAGCGTGCCGTTGGGCGAGGCGGCGGGGCCGCAGGGTCTGGCGGCCGAAGATGCCATCGAGTACGGCGACCTGGACAAGAAGTTTCAGCAGTCGACGTTCGCGGCGCACTTCGTCGAGGTGGCCGTCGACGCGGCGACGGGCGAACCCCGGGTGCGGCGGATGCTGGCGGTGTGCGCCGCCGGGCGCATCCTGAACCCGATCTCGGCCCGCAGCCAGGTCATCGGCGCGATGACGATGGGCGTCGGCGCGGCGTTGATGGAAGAGCTGGCGGTGGACAAGCGCCGCGGCTTCTTCGTCAACCACGACCTGGCCGGCTACGAGGTGCCGGTGCATGCCGACATTCCGCACCAGGACGTGATCTTCCTCGACGAGACCGATCCGATCTCGTCACCGATGAAGGCCAAGGGCGTGGGCGAACTTGGCCTGTGCGGTGTCGGCGCGGCGATCGCGAATGCGGTCTACAACGCCACCGGCGTGCGCGTGCGCGACTATCCGATCACGCTGGACAAGCTGCTTGAGCGAATGCCGGCGTTCGCTTGAGCGTCGCGTCTTGCAGCATGCTGGTCGGCAGCTATCGACACGACATCGTCCACCGCCGAGAGCGCCAGCGCACACGAGCGCATCGTCACTGCGGGAAAGTGCGTGCTTCGCTCCGGAGGAGGCGCCGGACGGGTTCACGATCAATCGTCTTGGCGGCGCGGTCGACCCATTCGATGGGTGTCAGTCCGCCGTCGTCGGGCGCTTCCGGATCGGCGCCGTGCTCCAGGAGGACTTTCATCGTGCCGAGGAATCCGGCTTTGGCAGCGTAGTGGAGCGGCGTGGCGCCGGCATATCGATCGTCGACGCTTGCCCCGTACTTCAAAAGGTCGCGCACGAATGCGGCATCGTCTTTGCGCCCCTGGTTGCCCGTGCAACTGGCGCGGACCCAGTGGTTCAACGGCTCCCGCACCGAAGCGCCGGCCCGTGCGAGCAGCGGAGCGATGCGCTCGTCGAGGACCCACCTGCCATGCCCCAAGCCCTCGGCTCGCGCGCCGCGCTCCAAAAGCAGCGTCACCAATTCCGCGCTGCCGAGCGCGGCAGCCCCGCGAAGGGCTCGCAACGAGCCTCGAATGGGCCCCCGCACATGCGAAAGGATGGTGTGCACGGCGGCGAGGTGACCTCCGGCGACCGCGTGATGCAGGGGAGTGATCTCCACGACGTCCGTGGCCGGATCACCGATCTGGGCCCAGTCGGAGTGCGAAGTCAGCATTTGCCTCAAACGCGGGACGTCGCCGAGGAAGGCGGCGGTGAACGGATCTTCTTTTGCGCCTTGCTCCAAGAGAACGGCCTCCACCTTGGGGCGCCGCTTGAGTCGGGCGGCGCCCAACGGCGTGACGAACAGCACGCGCTCTAAGGCCCATCCGGCAAGGTTGATCGGCAGGTAATGCGGCTTGTCCCGATCGATTCCCTCCTCGAGCAAGAACTCGACGACGTCGTCCCGGCCCGCCATTGCGGCCGCTTGCATGATGATGGCCGCTTTGATCGGTTGATGGAACGTCTCCGGGCTTTCCTTCAGCAGCGCGCGCAAGCTGGGGAGGTTGCCCTTGTGGGCAAGCTCCGATGCACGATCGGTCTGGTACGCCCTCGAACGCTCTTTCTTCGTCTTGCGCCCAGCGGCGTTGTCCTCGTTCACCAGGGCGAAGGCCATCGCCTGGGCATTGCAGAAAATCATCGACCGGTCTTGTTCCGCGGGCACCGATGCGTCGAGCGCGCGCCGCAGATGGCCCAACCACCGGCCGGCCAACTCCCTCGTGATTGGCAGGCGATCGTGGCGATGTTTCAGGCCGCCATAGGCGGCCTGGCTGTATCGATCCTCTGCGCCCATCCATTCTGCGAAGAAGCGCTTCTGATTCGCCCGCTCGACCGCGAGATCCGATCCGAAGAGGGGTCTCAGCACCGGATCTTCCTCGAACCGGTCGTAGAGGGCGTCGACCATCCGGTCGACCGTGGACTGACCTCCGATGCGCGCGAAGACGCCCGCGTCGTTCAGTCGGCGCGGGGCACTGGTATCCAAGAAGCGACGATGCTCGATCCCGTCCATGGTCACGCGCTAGTCTGCATCGCCTGGGCCCGGTGAACAAGCTGACGAGGGGGCGCGGCCAGTCCTCGAGCGCTCGGGAGGCGGCCCGACCGCGCCGCCGCGCAGCCAACTGATCTTCGCGTCGACAAACTTCTCCATGGCCTGAAGCAGGCCGATCCCTTCCACCCGCACGGTAGACCGGCTGCAGGGACGCAGTCTATCCATCGAAAGGACCGAGAAATGACAACGCCGATACCTCTGCTGCTCCTGCCTGGCCTGATGAATGACGGGCGGGTGTGGGAGCCGATTCGAAGGTCGATGCCTGCAGGGCGAAACTTCGTCGTGGCTGCAACGCACATGGCGGACACGATCGAAGCCTCAGCGGCTGCTGCAATTCAGGCCATGCCGCCCGGCATGTTTGGCGTCGCAGATCGCCAGCACCTTCGCGCCCAGGCTCTTGCATGAATCGCACGCCAGCGACAGACGACTGACCGACTTGCTCGCCGACATGGCGCGAACCGTTGGGAGTGACGGCTTCGTTCGACAGCAGACGGCGGCAATGAATCGATCTGATGGCCGCGATGTGCTGACGACGCTGCGATGCCCCGCATTGGTTCTCTGCGGCCGTGAAGACCAGATCACACCGCCGGCGCTCAGTGAAGAGATGGCGGATCTGCTGACAGGGAGCGTCGAGCTTGCTGTGATCGATGCGGGCACATGTCGACACTGGAGCAACCCGGCGCTGCTGCGGGTACATGTTTTCTTCGTTGCCGGGGCTGCCGGCCTGGTTGTCGTCGCAGTCGAGCGCGGAGGACATGGTGAGCAGATCCTCGACCACGATGCCCTGCTTGGCGGGGGCATCGTTCGCGAGCGGCTGCGCGTCCGCGAGCGCGGCGAACACAGGCGAATCGCGCCGCAGCAACCCGTCCTGCACGGCCGCGGCCACCAGAAGTCCGGTGATGGACTTGCCTGCGGAACGCGTGTCGTGCAGCGTCTGCGCGTCCGCACCACGGGCGTACAACTCCACCATCACCTGGCCATGGCGCTGCAGCAGCACGCTGGTGGCACCCGGCAGCTCCCCTCGATCACCACGATGAAGTGCCCGTCTTCATCAGGTCGCCAACGCTGAACGCATCTTTTGAGAACTGGACCTTCGAGGTCCGATCACAGACTCGACGTTCGAGGCAGACCTGCATCGACATCGCACACCGCACGCGCATCGACCACGCCATCCACCGGGCCCTGCCCTGCATGCGCAGCCTGATGCGCCATGCCCCAATGGCGGATCGCCTCCGCCACCGGCAGCACCGAGCGCCCATGCGACGTGAGTGCGTAGTGCACGACGGCCGGCACCGGCCCGCTGCGCTCCCGGCTCACGAGGCCATCGGCCTGCATCTCGCGCAGCTGTTGCGCCAGCACCTTGGCCGACACGTCCGGCAGGCTGCGCCGCAGCGCGGCAAAGTGCCGCGGGCCGTCTGACAGCCGGTACACCACGAAGAGCTTCCAGCGCCCGCCGATAGCGGCCAGCGCGGCCGTCAGCGCGCAGCCAGGGATCGCGTTGGCACGTGCAACGCGCGGACGGTTACCTCCAGGTGCCTTCTTGGCGGTGTCCATGGTGCTGGCTAGAGTGCGCCCCAGTGTAGTCACCCTCACCGCCGGAGGCCTCGCAACCATGGTCCAGCTGCCCATTCGTTCGATCTCGTACGGCATCGCCGGTCTGCTGGCGCTCCTCGGCGCCTGCGCCGTGCCTGCGCCGCCCTCGACTGCACCGGTCGACATCGTGCGGGCCATCGCTGCGACACCCGTCGGCTCGCCGCATGATTTCGACTTCGAACACGGCCGCTGGCACACGCTGCTGCGGCGCCGCCTGCAGCCGCTGAGCGGGTCCGAGGCCTGGGCGGAGTACGCGGGCACGACCGTCGTGAGCCCGGTGCTGGGCGGTCGCGCGAACCTCGCCGAACTCGACGTCTCCGGATCCGCCGGGCGGATCCAGGGGCTGTCGCTGCGGCTCTTCGACACGACGCTCAAGCGGTGGACGCTCAACTTCTCGAACGCCGCATCCGGCACGCTCGCCATCCCGATGACAGGCGGATTCGGCGGCACCGCGCGCGGCGTGTTCTACAGCGCGGAGGAATTCAATGGCCGGCCCGTGCTCGTGCGCTTCGTCATCGAGTCGACCAGCGCCGACAGCTGCCGGTTCGAGCAGGCGTTCTCGGCCGATGGCGGCGTGACGTGGGAGATCAACTGGATCGCGGTGGATACGCGGTCGTGAGTCGCGGCACCAATGGCTGCTCTCTGAGCGACCGAAACCCGACGTCGGACGCGTCGCTTCCAGAGAACGGCCCAGCTCAATGGCCGTCGCGCACAAGCCTCAGCGCCATCGATCGGAATCCCATCGACCGTCCCTCGATGCGAAACAAGTCGACGAGATGTCCTGTATCGATGAAACCCGAGCGCTGATAGAGGCGGATCGCCGGATCGTTGGACGACAGAACCTGCAGGTCGATCCAGTCGAGCGCCGTCTGCGACGTCGCCCAATCGCGTGCATGCGCCAGAAGTGCGGCGCCGACGCCCGTGCCGCGCCGCGCACGGTCGACGCCCATGCCCAGAATGCAGCGGTGCGTCGTATGGGCTTCAGCCCGGGCGCGCAGATCAATGTGGCCAATGATGCGGCCGTCGGCCAGGCGGCGCGCAACCCAAGCACGTCGCCATCCTGGCTCGGACATGGGCACGTCGAGTGCGTCCCGAAAGGTCCGCGCCCGTTCGCCGTCGAAACGCGACTCCGCTCGGGCCAGCGGCTGGAACAGCGGCATCCCGTCGCGGCCGTTGTCGGCGACATGATCGGCGAGGTAGGCTGCGAACGGATCAAAGGCATCCGAGTGCAGCGAGTCGATCGAGAACGTCAGGCTCATCGAGCGGAGTGTCTCATCTCAAAGTGCACGATGGCGTGGCGCCATCCATCCCGAGAGCCGTCAGCCGCAATGGTTCGCTCCTGGCCGGCTACGGTCTACCCTGATCTACCATTGGCCATGCCTTTTGTCGTGCTATTTCACTCGATGCTCGGACTGCGGTCGGTGGAGCTGCAGGCGGCGCAGCGACTGCGCAGTCATGGTCATGAAGTCGTTACACCGGACCTCTACGAAGGGCGCACCGCGACGAGCCTTGAGGAGGGCTTCCCGCTGATGCGCGAGATCGGCTGGAACGTCATCACGCAACGCGCCCGCCGCTCGGTGCAGCCTCTTCCGGCCGACGCAGTGTTGGCTGGCCTGTCCATGGGCGTCGGTGTGGTTGGTACGCTGCTGCCAGAGCGAGGGCAAACGGCGGGCGTGCTGATGCTTCATGCTCTGGCTGACATTCCGGACACGGCTCGCCCCGGCCTTCCTCTGCAGGTCCACGTGGGCGCCCTGGATGTCGAATTCGCGCCGCCCGCCGCGGTGGCAACGTGGCGGGATTCTGCGAGTCGCAGAGGCGCGCAAGCCCGAGTGTTCACCTATCCGAACGCCGGTCACTTCTACACGGACGCCAGCCTGCCAGACCATGACGAACACGCGTCAGACTTGACCTGGCAGCGCATCGCGGACTTCCTGCGCTCCCTGCCGCACTGATGCGTCCAACGACAACACTCTCGACTGAAGCGGCCCATGCCCGATCTGGGAGCACACGAACGATGACCGAGCACGCGGTGGTGATCGCCGGCGGAGGTCCGACGGGGCTGATGCTGGCAGGTGAATTGGCGCTGGCAGGCGTGGACGTCGCCGTCGTCGAGCGCCGGCCCGATCAAGAACTCTCCGGTGCGCGCGCCCTGGGAATCTCCTCGCGAACCATTGAAGTACTCGACCAGCGCGGCATCGCGGATCGATTCCTCTCGGCGGGACAAATCGCGCAGGTCACCGGCTTCGCCGTCACCCGTCTGGACATCAGCGATTTCCCGACCCGCCACAACTACGGACTTGCGCTGCGGCAGAAGCACATCGAGCGCATCCTGGCCACTTGGGTCACCGAGCTCAAGGTGCCCATTCTCTACGGCCGCGACATCACGGGATTCGTGCAGCACGACACCGGTGTCGACGTCGCACTCGCCGACGGTCGGTCACTGAGGTCGCAATATCTCGTCGGGTGCGATGGTGGACGCAGCCTCGTACGCAAGACGGCGGGCATTGACTTCCCGGGTTGGGATCCGACCACGAGCAACATCCTCGCGGAAGTAGAGATGACGGAAAATCCTCCGTACGGGGTGCATCGGTCGCCTGCCGGGACGTACGCCTTCGGGCGGTCGGAGTACGAGATCAAGGGCAGCGAAATCACTTACAAGGAAGTGGGCCCGATCGGCGTCATGGTGACCGAACCGAACACGCATGCAAGCACCGAGCCGACGCTGCGCGATCTCAAGGAACTGCTCATCGCCGCGTGCGGCACCGACTATGGCGTCCACAGCCCAACCTGGATCTCCAGGTTCACCGACATGACGCGACAGGCCGCGCAGTATCGCCGTGGACGCGTGTTGCTCGCCGGCGACGCCGCCCATGTTCACTCGCCGATCGGCGGGCTGGGGCTCAACACTGGCGTGCAGGATGCGGTGAACCTCGGGTGGAAGCTGGCGCAGGTGATCAAGGGCACGTCACCGGACAGCTTGCTCGACACGTATCACGCCGAGCGTCACCCGGTCGGTGCGCGCGTGCTCAAGACCACGATGGCGCAGGTTGCACTGCACCGCGAAGACGACCGCACACTGGCCGTCCGCGGCATCGTGGGCGACCTCCTCAAGATGGAGGAGCCGCGCAAACGAATCGCTGCGGAGATGTCGGGCCTGGACATTCACTACGACCTCGGCAAGGGCCACCCGCTGCTCGGACGCCGCATGCCCGATCTCGACCTGGTCGCCGCGACCGGCCCGCTGCGGGTCTTCACCCTGTTGCGTGATGCCCGACCCGTCCTGCTCAACCTCGGTGAGCCCGGTAGCCTTGACATCGCTGCGTGGGCAGATCGGGTTCAGCTCGTCGACGCGAAGTGCGTTGGCACGTGGGAGCTTCCGGCACTCGGGGTGGTCACTGCGCCCACAGCGGTGTTGATTCGGCCCGACGGCCACGTGGCTTGGGTCGGAAACACCGCTCGGTTCGGGCTCGTCGATGCATTGACCACCTGGTTCGGGTCCCCTGCGGCGACGTAGCGCATCCGGCTGCGATATGTGCAGCTTTGTTATCGTCGCGGATTGCGGCCCGACGAGGCCGCCCACGAGGAGGACCCCATGACCGAACCCGCCGGCACGCCTGCCGTTGCCACCGACCACGCACCCGTTGTTGCCCCAGCACCTGCCCCGGCCGTTCCGCTGACGCCGCGTGCGCTCGCCGAATCGATGCCGCTCGTCCAGTCCGGTGCGCGCTGGTTCTGGTGGATCGCCGGCCTGTCGGCGGTGAACGTCGGCATGCAGCACTCGGGCAGCGACACCAACTTCGTCGTCGGCCTGGGCATCACCAGTTTCATCGACGCGTTGTTTTCCGGGCTGATGGTCGCCGGCCTGGTGCTCGACGCGCTGGTGCTGGCCTTCTTCTTCGCGATGGGCCTGATGGCACAGCGCGGCAGCATGCGGGCCTTCTATGTGGGCGGTGTGGTGTACGCACTCGATGCGCTGCTGTACCTGTTCGCAGCCGACTGGATGCCGGTCGGCTTCCACGTGCTGGTGCTCTTCTTCATCGGCAAGGGCGCGCTGGCCTTGCGTGCGGCGCTGCAGGCGCAGGAGCACGTCGACGGGCCTTGATGGAGACCAACATCCTTGGCGTGATCCGCCTGACGCGCACAACAGGCCCACGATCCGCGCGCCATGCCACTGGCCGACTACGTGGCCGAGGTGCTCCGCCTTCTGGACGCCGGCGATACGCCGCGAGGCGAGGTCCTGCTCGAGCGCGATTTCGCCCGTCGTTGGTCTGAGCGCGATGGTCGCTACGAGGCCACCTTCGCTGCGATGAACCCGGCCTGAGGCACCCATCCGCGAGCGGGCCCGCGCCGAACCGGTCCGAGAGTGCTCCCGCTCCCCTCAGCCGAGTTGCTCGGCAAGGGCCCAACTCGATGAAGAACGCCTTCACCGCTTCGAGATCGTCGACGCAGGAGACTCGACCTTCGCGCAGTGCAGAATCGACTGACTGCTGAAGCTTGCGTTCGAACTGCCCTGTTCCGGGACCCACTGATGCCGATCCATCCCCAATTTCTTCTTCTGTTGCTTGCCATCGCGGCAGTCCCCAGCGTCATCAGCGGTATCTACCTTTTTGCAGCGCCGAAGTCTGCCTCGGTGGCCAGGCGCATCGCCGGCTCGTTGCACGGAGTCGTCATTGGCTTGCTGGCGGCCTACGTCTACTCTCAAGGCAGCGCCTCTCGGTGCGCGCAGCCAAGATTGGCAATCTTCCTCGTCATCTTGGTGGCACCACCCCTGCTGGTGGCGCTGTCATTCAAGGTCTTCCGTGGCAAGCGGTCGATCCATGGACTGCAGATCATCAACGGCTTCTGGTACCTCAACATGATTGCATTCGGAGCGTTCATCCTCCTGTGTTTGACGACGTGATGGGCGCCATCCCTGCCCCTGCACAAGCCCTACCGTGATGCCCTCGCCACCTTCGCGACACGAGCCCCCATGCCCCGCCCCCGCAGCACGCCCAGCACCGCCCCGATCCAGCGCGCGCTGCGCCAGAAGTTCCACCTGAAGCGCCTGCGCGACGGGCAGCAGGAAGTCATCGACCGCGTGATGCGCCGCCTCTCCACGCTGGCGGTGCTGCCCACCGGGGCCGGCAAGTCCCTGTGCTACCAGCTCCCCACCGTCGTCAACGGCGGCCTCACCGTCGTGGTCTCGCCGCTGATCGCGTTGATGAAGGACCAGTGCGACGGCCTCGCCCAACTGGGCATCGGCGCCGTGCAGTTCCACAGCGCCTGCAACGCCGCCGAACTCGCCCGCGCCGAGCAGGCCCTGGTCGCCGACGACCCGCTGATCCTTTTCACCACCCCCGAGCGCCTGGCCGATGCCGACTTCTGCGCCCGCCTCGCCGCCCGCGGCGTCTCGCTGCTCGCCATCGACGAGGCCCACTGCATCTCGCAATGGGGCCACGATTTCCGGCCGGCCTTCCTGCAGCTCGGCAGCCTGCGCGAATCCCTCGGCCGCCCTCCGGTCCTCGCCCTCACGGCCACCGCCACGCAGGGGGTCATCGACGACATCGTCGACCTCTTCGACATCCCGCGCGCCGGCGTCATCGGCACCGGCGTCTACCGCGCCAACCTGCACTACCGCGCCGAGGCCATCGGCCGTGCCGAAGACAAGCTCTCGCGCCTGCTGGCCCTGGTGCGCGCGACCGAAGGCTGCGGCCTGGTCTACGTCGCCACCGTGAAGGCAGCACAAGAGGTCTTCGAAGCGCTGCAAGCCGCCGATGAATCGGTCGGCCTCTACCACGGCCGCCTCTCCGCCAGCCAGCGCCACGAGCAGCAGGATGCGTTCATGCAAGGCCGCGTGCGCGTGATGGTCGCCACCAACGCCTTCGGCCTCGGCGTCGACAAGCCCGACATCCGCTTCGTGCTGCACCACCAGATCCCGCCCGGCCTGGACGCCTACTACCAGGAGTCGGGCCGTGCCGGCCGCGACGGCCTGCCTGCCGAGTGCACGCTGCTCTTCTCCGACAGCGACCGCTCCGTCCAGCAGTTCTTCCTGTCGGGCCGCTACCCGCAGCTGCAGGATTTCGAGGCCGTGCTGCAGTTGCTGCGCTCCCGCCAGGGGCCGTGGGACGAGGCCGAACTCGACACCGCGTTCGATGCCATCGAACGCCCGCGTCGCAAGCTCGAGGTCGCGTTGAACGTGCTGCGCCAGCACGATCTCATCGATCCTGCGGCACCCGTCGACCTCGCCGCGTTGGTGAAGATCGCCGAGCGCTACGGTCACAAGGCCGAGAGCGACCGGGCCTCGCTGGAAGCGATGGTCACTTACGCGCAGAGCGGGCGCTGCCGCTGGCAACTGCTGCTGGCGCACTTCGAGCCTTCGGCCGAGCATCCGCGTTGCGGCACCTGCGACAACTGCGCGCGCCTGGCCCGCCACGAGGCGGCGGAGGCTGAAGCACCGGACGACGCGCAGCCGCCGCCGCAGATCGAGCTGCCCGCGTTCGCGCTCGGGCAACCGGTGCGCACGCGCCGCCATGGGGTCGGCACGGTGAAGGCGGCCGACGCGCTCAGCGTCACCATCGAATTCCCGAACGGTGCCACGCGAAGCTTCCAGCCGCAGTTCGTCGCGGCCATCAGGAAGCTGCGCGCGGCACCGGTGGTCGCCTGAGCCCTACGAGGAGCGGCGGCTGACGAAGGCGAGCGCACTGTCGATGGCCTCGTTCAGCTGGTCCACGGCGATCGGCTTGGTGATGTAGCGGAAGAAGCCGCCCGCCAGGCCGCGGGCCACGTCGCCCGCCATCGCGTTGGCTGTCACCGCGATGACGGGGATGTGCGCCGTTCGAGGATCCGAACTCAGCACGTGGAATGCATCGCTGCCGTTCAGCCCCGGCAGGTTGATGTCCATCAGGATGATCTGCGGAAGGTGCGCCCGTGCCAGTTCGATCCCCAGCTGGGCGTCCGGCGCCGATATCTGTTCGATGTCACCCCGCAGCGCCACGATTTCACTGACGAGTTGCAGATTGGCCGGGTTGTCCTCCACATGCAGCAACAGCGGTACGGCGATCGTGCGAGAAGCGGCGACAGGCATTTCGGGCCGGGCGATGTCCGACGCTGCGGACTGCAACGACGCTGCTTGCGCAGCCCGCAGCCGGACCTGGAATGAGCTGCCACTGCCCGGCTTGCTGCTCGCTTCGACCTGCCCTCCCATCATCTCGACGAGGCGCTTGGTCACCACGAGGCCGATGCCGGTTCCTTCGACGTTGCCGGCCTCCTGTCCCAGGCGGTTGAACGGCTGGAACAGCGCGGCGACCTGCTCCGGTTGCAAGCCACGTCCGGTGTCGGTCACCGAAATCCAGACCCACTCCGGCGCCGCCAGTCCGCACTCGACGACCACGGCCCCGCCGTCCCGGTTGTACTTGACGGCGTTGGACAGCAGGTTCAGCAGCACCTGCTTCAACCGCGTGCGGTCGGCGATCACGCTCACCGACACCTGCTGCGGGAATGACATCCGGATGCCGCGCTGGTTCGCCGACGGCCCCATCATGGTTTCGCATTCCTGCAGCATCTCCGCCAGGCCCACGGGCTCGAGGGACAACATCATGTTGGCCGATTCGATGCGCGCCAGATCGAGGATCTCGTTGATGAGGTTCAGCAGATGCCGGCCGGCCTTCAGGATCTGCTGCGTGAACTCGACCCGCTTGGCCTCGGGCAGCGCTTGCGAGTTCGCTTCCAGCAGCTGCCCGAACCCGAGGATGGCGTTCAGTGGCGTTCGCAGCTCGTGGCTCATGCTGGACAGGAACTCCGACTTGGCTCGATTCGCCTTCTCGGCTGTCTCGGTCGCCATGGCGAGCTCGAGATTCGACGCTTCGAGTTCGGCGGTGCGCTCGCCCACCCGCTGTTCGAGCTGCTCGTTGAAGCGCATGACCTCCTTTTGCGCCTCGCGCCGATGCTCGACCTCCAGTTCGATCTTCACGAGCGCCTGCTGGCCTTCCATCGCATGCTGCTCGACGACATCCATCATCCGGTTGAACGAATCGACGAGGGTGCCGACCTCGTCGTCGCTGATGCGTTGCGCGCGCCGCGAGTAGTCGCGTTCCAGCACGACCTCGCGCGCCACGCTCGCGATGGCCAGGATCGGCCGCGTCACGATGCTCTGCAGCCGGCGCGTCAGCGCCCAGGCCAACAGCATGGCCAGTGCGGCCACGGACAGTGCCATGCCGGCGTAGTCGATCATCCGCTCGACCAGCGCATGGTCGGCGCGCAGGTAGACCGTGCCCAGCAGTTCGCCGCCCCTGACGATCTGCCGCCAGGCCACCAGGTCGCGGCCTTCCACCAGCTCTGCATTGGCGCCCGGACGGGCCGGGAAACGTGCCCCTTCCGGCTTGTCGGCCCAGCTCGCGAACAGCTTACCCGACGCGTCATAGACCGCCGCCGCACGGACCTGGCTGCGAAAACGCATCAGCGCCAGGTTCTCGGCCGCGACCTTCGGATCATCGAAGGCAAGCGCCGGCGCGATCGTGCTGGCCAGAAGCTCGGCCTGGGTCCGAAGGTCGGCGATCGAGCCGCGGTGGTATTCGCGCAGGTTGTACGCCACCATGGCCACCAGCGCCGTCGTCAAGGCAACGAAGGTCGTCAACAGGACGACCGCCATCAATTTCGTGCGCAGCGATCGGGCCTGCTTCATCGTCAAGAGCCCGTAGTCACTTTGCGAGCCACGGCAAGCAGGCGAGAACTGATCTTCAGGCCGGCCAGCTCCGCCGCGGAGGGAAGAATGTCAAACCGCACCTTCTCGTCGACCACCACGAAGTTGATCGCGACGACTTGTGCCTGGCCGTCCTCGGCCTCGCCCACCGTGAGCAGGGGTTGGCCCTTGGCAGCGGCGAGAACGGCGCTCAGCCGGTGCGCAGCGGCCCGCCCGACGAACAGCACATGCAGGCCCGTCGGTGAATCGCCGGTGCGCAGTTCGCGTACCGACACGGCGCGATCGGCGACGGCTCGGCCGGCGACCGTCTGCGAAAGCTCCTGCATGAGCGCCTCCGAGCCCATGACGCCGATCACGAGCGGCGCCTCCCGCCCGTCGAAGGCCCGCGTCGGCCATTCGGTGAAGGCCAGGAACTTGAAGAGGTACGCAGCCTTGATCTGGGTTTCGCCCGCGGACCTGATGCCCTGCGCCACCGCGGAAGCCAGCGGCAGCATCGACGCGCCCAGTTCCAACGCTCGACGCAGCAGGACACGGCGGGAAACCATGCCGTTAGAGTAGGGGGTCTCGGCGGGCCTGTCGAGCCTGCGTGCCCGGCATTTTTCGTGGAGGGAATGCCATGCGAGCCTCATTCATGAAGTCAGGATCCCTGCAGAGGATGGCAGGGCTGTCGGCACGGTGGATGGCAGCGGGAGCTGCCGCGACCGTCGCATTGGGCGTGAGCCTGCTGATCGCCACCTCGGCCGCGTCGGCTGCCGATCGCGCGGGAGACGGCTTGCTGAGCCTGAGCCTCGAGGAATTGAGCGACGTCACGGTCTCGTCCGTGTCGCGGCGCGATCAGCCCTTGTCGGAGGCGGCCGCGTCGATCTACGTCATCAGCGGGGACGAGATCCGCCGCGCCGGTGTCTTGTCGCTGCCCGAGGCACTTCGCCTGGCCCCCAACCTGCAAGTCGCCGCCATCGATGCCAGGCAATACGCGATCTCCGCCCGGGGGTTCAACGGCAACATTTCCAACAAGCTGCTGGTGATGGTCGATGGGCGCACCATCTACTCGCCCCTGTTTTCCGGCGTCTTCTGGGACGCTCAGGACTTCGTCCCCGGCAACATCGATCGCATCGAGGTCATCAGCGGTCCGGCCGGTGCCACCTGGGGAACCAACGCGGTCAACGGTGTCATCAACGTGGTCACGCTGCCGGCCGCGAAGACGCAAGGGGTCCTGGCCTCTGCCACCGCGGGCACGCTGGAAAGATCGGCCACGGTCCGGTTCGGATCGAGCCTCTCGGACAGCCTCGCGGTGCGAGGCAACGTCAGGAGCTTCAAGCGGGATGCCAGCGAATTGCGCACCGGAGGCGATCAGGGCGATGCATCGTCCGGAACCTTCGCCGGCTTGAGAGCCGACTGGAAGCAGCACGGCGATGCTGTGGCGATCGATGCCAATGCCTACACCGGCACCACGGATGACAGGCCCGTCGCCGGCGCCGTCGACCTGTCGGGCAGCAATGTCCGGGGGCAGTGGACTCGGCAACTGGCGCGCAACAGCGAGTTCGACGTCCAAGCGTATGTGGATCGCACCAAGCGCACGGACAAGTACCTGTTGCAGGAGGCGGCCGACATCGTCGACGTCGAAGGAAAATTCCTGCGTGTCGACGGCGTGCATCAATGGCTGGCCGGCGCGGGCTACCGGCATGCCTCGTCGCGCTCCGAGCCGGGCCTGATCTTTTCATTTCAACCGACCGAGCGACAGCTCGAGTGGTACAGCGCCTTCGCCCAGGACCAGATCGGCCTGACCGAGGACGTTGCACTCACCCTGGGCCTGAGGATGGAGCGCAACGCCTACACCGGTTGGGAGGCGCTCCCGAGCGCACGCCTGGGGTGGAAGCTGCCTGACGCCGGCCTGGTCTGGGCCGCGCTGTCGAGAGCCGTCCGCTCGCCTGCACGCTTCGACCGGGACATCTTTGCGCCGCCCAAGCCGCCTTACGTGTTCGCCGGGGGGCCGAATTTCGACTCCGAGATCGCCAATGTGGCCGAACTGGGCTACAGGATCCAGGGGAGTTCCAGTGCCTCTTTTTCGATCACCGGCTTCGTGCAGGACTATCACAGGCTGCGCAGCGGGGAGTTCGTCGGGTCATCGATCGAGCTGGAGAACCGGATCAAGGGCCAGGTGCGTGGCATCGAAGCATGGGGCAGCTGGCAGCCCGCCGCCATCTGGCGCCTGGACCTGGGTGGCTTGTGGCTGGACAAGAACCTGCGCCTCGAACCCGGCAGCACCGATCCGACCGGCCCGAGCAACCTTGGCAATGACGCCCGGTCGCAATGGTCGCTGAGGTCGCTGCACCGTCTGGGGGACCACCTGGACATGAGCCTCTCGGTGCGCCATGTGGGCGAACTTCCTGCGCCGCTGATCCCGGCCTATACGGCAACGGACATCGTGCTGAACTGGAAGGCGCGTGCGGATCTCCAACTGACCCTCGGCGTTCGAGATGCCTTCAATCGAGGGCACGCCGAATACCAGGGCTTCACCTCCATCAGCGAAATTCCGCGATCGGCCTTCATCACGCTGACCTACCAACCCGATTGATGTTCGACGACGCCCTGGTTTCCGCTCGTTGCCGCAGGTAGTGCGCCGTCCGGCTCCCGGTGTTCGCGGCCAGCTCCCGCGGCGTTCCGCTGGCAACAATRCGGCCGCCCGCGGCGCCTCCGCCCGGCCCCATGTCGATCACCCAGTCGCAATCGGCGATGACCCGCAGGTCGTGCTCGACGACGATGACGGTGTTGCCGCGGTCCACCAGGTGCTGCAGTTGCTTCATCAGGCGGTCGACATCGGCGGCATGCAGCCCGGTGGTGGGCTCGTCGAGCACGTAGAGCGCATCGCCACGCTGTGCGCGCTGCAGTTCGGTGGCCAGCTTGATGCGTTGCGCCTCGCCACCCGACAGCTCGGTGGCAGGCTGGCCCAGCCGGAGGTAGCCCAGGCCGATGTCGCTCAGCAAGGCCAACGGCTGGGCGACGGCCGCGTCATCGGCAAAGAAGGCGTGCGCCTCGTCGACCGTCATGCCCAGCACATCGGCGATGGTCTTGTCGCGCAGGTGCACTTTCAAGGTGGCGTCGTTGAAACGCGCGCCGTGGCAGGTCGAGCACGGCGCGTAGACGCTCGGCATGAAGAGCAGCTCGACGCTGACGAAGCCTTCTCCTTCACAGGTCGCGCAACGCCCCTTGGCCACGTTGAACGAGAACCGCCCGGCATCGAAGCGGCGCGAGCGTGCCGCCGCGGTGCCGGCGAACAGCTTGCGAACGTGGTCGAACAGTCCGGTGTAGGTGGCCAGGTTGGAACGCGGCGTGCGGCCGATCGGGCGCTGGTTGACCTGCACCAGCCGCTTGATGCCTTGCAGGCCGGACACGATGCGGCCCTTGCCCTGGACGGCGCCATCCAGTTGCAGCGTGTCGACGTCTTCGTCGGCGGGAGGCGGTTCGTCGCCCAGGTGCTGATTCACCAGCCCGACCAGGGCCTGCGTCACCAGGCTCGATTTGCCGGACCCCGAGACACCGGTGACCGCCGTCAGCGAGCGCAGCGGAAACTGCACGTCGACGCCCGCGAGGTTGTTCAGCTCGATGCCCTGCAACACCAGCCAGTCCGCCGCGTCGCGCGTCGGGCGCTTTCCGGTCGATGGTTCCTCGAACAGGTAGCGCGCCGTGTGCGATCCGCGGACCTTCCGCAAGCCTTCGGGCGGCCCGCTGTACAACACGCGTCCGCCCTGCGCGCCGGCATCGGGGCCGACGTCGACCAGCCAGTCGGCGCGCCGCATCACATCGAGGTCGTGCTCGACGACGAAGATCGAGTTGCCCGATTGCTTCAGCTGATCGAGAGCCTGCATCAGTGCCTCGTTGTCGGCCGGGTGCAGTCCCGCCGAAGGCTCGTCGAGCACGTAGACCACGCCGAACAGGTTCGAGTGGATCTGCGTGGCCAGCCGCAAGCGCTGCAGTTCGCCGGGCGACAGCGTCGGCGTGCTGCGGTCGAGCGACAGGTAGCCCAGGCCGAGCCGCTGCATCGCCGCGATCCGCGCCACCAGATCGGCGGCGATGCGTTGCGCCGCGATGCGCTTTTCTTCCGGCAGGTCGGGCGCGGCCGATGCCAGCGCGCGCGCCAGGTCGTCGAGCGACATCCGCGACAGCTCGCCGATGTCCCGCCCGGCGAAGGTCACCGACAGCGACTCCTGCTTGAGCCGCTTGCCATGGCACAGCGGACACGGGCTGCCCACCATGAAGCGGGCCACGCGCTTCTTCATCAGCGCGCTCTGCGTGGTCGCGAAGGTCTGCAGCACGTACTTGCGTGCGCCGATGAAGGTGCCCTGGTAGCTCGGCTCGGCCTTGCGCCGCAGCGCCGCGCGCGTCTCGGCCGGCGTGAAACCGGCGTAGACCGGCACGGTCGGCTGCTCGTCGGTGAAGAGGATCCAGTGGCGGACCTTCTTTGGCAGGTCTCGCCACGGCGTGTCGACATCATGGCCGAGCGTCACCAGGATGTCGCGCAGGTTCTGCCCCTGCCACGCGGTGGGCCACGCGGCGACGGCACGCTCGCGGATGGTGAGCGAGTCGTCGGGCACCATCGTCTTCTCGTTCACTTCGAACACCCGCCCGAGCCCGTGGCACTCGGGGCAGGCGCCTTGCGGCGTGTTGGGCGAGAAGTCCTCGGCGTAGAGCATCGGCTGGCGCGGCGGGTAGCTGCCGGCGCGCGAGTACAGCATCCGGACCAGGCTGGACAGCGTGGTGACGCTGCCGACCGACGAGCGCGCGTTCGGCGTGCCGCGCTGCTGCTGCAGCGAGATCGCCGGCGGCAGGCCTTCGATCGAGTCGACCGCCGGCACGCCGACCTGGTCGATCAGCCGGCGTGCATACGGCGAGACCGATTCGAAATAGCGGCGTTGCGCCTCGGCGTAGAGCGTGCCGAACGCCAGCGACGACTTGCCCGAGCCGGACACGCCGGTGAACACCACCAGCGCATCGCGCGGGATGTCGACGTCGACGTTCTTCAGGTTGTGCTCGCGGGCGCCGCGGACTTCGACGCGCCCGGCGATCGGGCGGCGGGCGGTCATTGCGTGGCAGAGCCGGGCTCTGTGGTGCTGGGCAATGGCATGGCGGCAGCTTCGATGAACAAGCGCTTGATTGTCGGGTACGCCGCGCGCACCTGGCTCTGCAAGGCCGTGGTGGCAGCGGCCGCATAGTCCGCGCTGACGCCAGGGGCAAAGTCGAGATCCATCGTGACCAGCACCTCGTCCGGGCCGATGTACATCGACAGGATGCGCCCGACACCGCTCACGCCGGGTTGCGACAGCGCGAGCTTGCGGATCGCCCGGGCGGTCTCCGGCCGGATGCCCTCGCCGATCAGCAGGCCGCGAGACTCGGCAATCAGCAGCACGGCCACGCCCGACAGCAGCACGCCGATCAGCATCGAGGCCGCGCCATCCAGCTCGGGCATGTCGAGCCGATGGCTGAGCCCGATGCCGGCCGCCGCGATCAGCAGCCCGATCAATGCAGCGGCATCCTCGGCCAGCACGGTGTAGGTGGTCGGATCCTTGCTGCGGTGCAAGGCCTCCCAGAACGGCGTCTTGCCCGCCAGCTTCATGAACTGGCGCAACGCGACCAGGAAGCTCGCGCCCTCGAAGACGAAGGCCAGCGCCAGCACCACGTAGTTCCAGCCCGCATCCTTCAACGGAACCGGGTTCCGCACATGCTGCACGCCCTCGTAGAACGAGATGCCGCCACCCAGCCCGAAGATCAGCACGGCGACGATCAGGCTCCAGAAGTACAGCTCCTTGCCATGGCCGAAGGGATGCTCCTCGGTGGCCGGCCGCCGGCTCAGGCGCAGGCCCACCAGCAGCAGCACGCCGTTGAAGGTGTCGACGCCGGAGTGGATGCCTTCCGACAGCATCGCCGAGCTGCCGGTGATGCCGGCGACGCTGAACTTGGTGATCGCGATCGCCACGTTGGCGGCAATCGCACCGTAGATCGCGACCCGGGACTCGGCCACCGCGCCGCCCCGCCCGTCAGAGGACCGAGGCCACGAGCATCGCGACGCTGGCGGCGGCCATCACGACGGTCGCGCCCCAGCCCAGCACGCGCCAGACCCGGCCCAGCGGCATCGTGCCGATCACCTTCGGCGTCGACGACGCGATCATCACGCCCACCATGATCGGCACCGCGATCACCGCGTTGACGACGGCCGACCAGTACAGCGCACTCATCGGGTTGAAGCCGGCGATGCTGATGCACACGCCCACCGCCATCGCCGCGGCCAGGATGCCGTAGAAGGCCTTGGCGAGGTGCAGCGGCTGGTCCAGCCCCTTGCGCACGCGCGCCACGCTGGCCACCGCGTAGGCCGCCGACCCGGCGAGCACCGGCAGCGCCAGCAGGCCGGTGCCGATGATGCCGGCCGCGAACAGCACGAACGCGAAGTTGCCGGCGATCGGCTTGAGCGCCTCCGCGGCCTGGGTCGTCGTCTCGACGTGGCTGATGCCTTGCTGGTGCAGCGTGGCCGCGCTCGCGACGATCATGAAGAACGCGATCAGGTTCGAGAAGCCCATGCCGACGATCGTGTCGAGGCGCAGGCGCTTGAACTGCGCCGCGCGCTGGGCCGGCGCGCGCAGCAGCGGCTGGTCCTCGGCCACGCGGTGTATCTCCTCGACCTCCTGGGCCGCCTGCCAGAAGAAAAGGTAGGGGCTGATCGTGGTGCCCAGGATCGCGACGATGGTCGTCACGTAGTCCTTGCTCCAGCGGATCTGCGGCAGCAGCGCGCCGTGCAGTGCGGTGCGCCAGTCGACGTGCACGGCGAACGCCACGCCGACGTAGGCGAACAGGCTCAGCGTCAGCCACTTCAGGATGCCGACGTAGCGCTGGTACGGCAGCCACACCTGCAGCCCGAGCGACAGCAGGCCGAACCCGATCGCATAGGGCGCCGCCGGGCCGCCCAGCACCTGCGCGAGCGCGTCGGCCATCGCGTTCAGGTCGGCACCGAGGTTGATCACGTTGGCGACGACGAGCAGCGAGACCAGCCCCTTCACCAGCCACGCGGGGCAGAGCTTGGCGAGGTTCTCGGTCAGGCCCTTGCCGGTGATGCGGCCGATGCGCGCGCTGGCGAGCTGGATGCCGACCATCAGCGGAAAGGTCAGCAGCACCGTCCAGCCGATGCCGTAGCCGAACTGGGCGCCGGCCTGGGTGTAGGTGGCGATGCCGCTCGGGTCGTCGTCGGCCGCGCCGGTGATCAGGCCGGGGCCGAGGGTCTTCCACCACGATGGCTTCCTGCCCGGGGAGGGTTCGGCGGAAGGGGCGCCGTTCTTCGACGTTGCGATGGCCATGCGGCGATCATCGAAAACCCCGGCAGCGCCTGCCATAGGAGCGCGACGGCTTGCGCCGTAGGACAAGTGCCGAACGACGGTGAGTTACCCTGCACCCTCACCACTGGAGAAACGAATGGCCATTCAAGCACAGCGCAATCGAGCGAGACTGCATGTTCTCCGCGACAACGTTCACCGCGCAAAGCGCGACGTGAAGCTCAGGAAGCCCGGCGCTGCGGAGCGATTGAAGGCTCATACGGCAGCGCGTCTCGCCTACGCGGAGACTGGCAAGTAAGGCAATCCATCGAGCTGGCGACCGACGGGTTTCGCCCGTCGGCCGCAGCTCATGGCTGCAGCGGCTCGGCGTCGTCCAGCACCGCCCACTCCTCGTCGGTGAAGAGCCTGGAGCGGGTCAGGAAGCGCAGCCCCTCCGGCCCCTCCACCGAGAACATCCCGCCCCGCCCCGGCACCACGTCGATGATCAGCTGCGTGTGCTGCCAGTACTCGAACTGCGGCCCGCTGATGTAGAACGGCATGCCGCCGATGTGCCCCAGCAGGCGGTCGTAGTCGCCGACGATGAACTCCCCGTGCGGGTAGCACATCGGCGAGCTGCCATCGCAGCAGCCGCCCGACTGGTGGAACATCAGCGGGCCGTGCTTCACCTGCAGCCGCTCGATCAGTTCGAGCGCCGCGTCGGTGGCCGTCACGCGCAGGACCTCGGTGCTCGCTTGCATCTCGGGGCCTCTCAGAAGAACCCGAGCTTGTGCTCGCTGTAGCTCACCAGCAGGTTCTTGGTCTGCTGGTAGTGGTCGAGCATCATCTTGTGGTTCTCGCGCCCGATGCCCGATTGCTTGTAGCCGCCGAAGGCCGCATGCGCCGGGTACTGGTGGTAGCAGTTGGTCCACACGCGCCCGGCCTGGATGCCGCGCCCCATGCGGAAGGCGGTGTTCATGTCGCGGCTCCACACGCCGGCACCGAGCCCGTACAGCGTGTCGTTGGCGATCGACAGCGCCTCTTCCTCGTCCTTGAAGCGCGTGACCGACACCACCGGCCCGAAGATCTCCTCCTGGAAGATGCGCATCTTGTTGTGGCCCTCGAAGACGGTCGGCTTCACGTAGTAGCCGCCTTCGAGCTGGCCGGGCAGCATGTTGCGCTCGCCGCCGATCAGCACCTTGGCGCCTTCCTGCCGGCCGATGTCGAAGTACGACAGGATCTTCTCCAGCTGCTCGCTCGAGGCCTGTGCACCGATCATCGTCGACGGGTCGAGCGGGCTGCCCTGCTTGATGGCCGCCACGCGCTGGATCGCGCGCTCCATGAAGCGGTCGTAGATCGAGTCCTGCACCAGCGCACGCGACGGGCAGGTGCAGACCTCGCCCTGGTTCAGCGCGAACATCGCGAAGCCTTCGAGCGCCTTGTCGAAGAAGGCATCATCCTTCTCCATCACGTCGGCAAAGAACACGTTGGGCGACTTGCCGCCCAGCTCCAGCGTCACCGGGATCAGATTCTGGCTCGCGTACTGCGAGATCAGCCGGCCGGTGGTGGTCTCGCCGGTGAAGGCGATCTTGCCGATGCGGTTGCTCGACGCCAGCGGCTTGCCCGCCTCCAGCCCGAAGCCGTTGACGACGTTGAGCACGCCGGCCGGCAGCAGGTCGGCCACCGTCTCCATCAGCACGAGGATCGACACCGGCGTCTGCTCGGCCGGTTTCAGCACCACGCAGTTGCCGGCGGCCAGCGCCGGTGCCAGCTTCCACACCGCCATCAGGATCGGGAAGTTCCACGGGATGATCTGGCCGACCACGCCGATCGGCTCGTGGAAGTGATAGGCCACGGTGTCGTTGTCGATCTGGCTGATGCCGCCTTCCTGCGCGCGGATCGCCGACGCGAAGTAGCGGAAGTGGTCGACGGCCAGCGGCAGATCGGCGGCCGTGGTCTCGCGGATCGGTTTGCCGTTGTCCCAGGTCTCGGCCGCGGCCAGCATCGGCAGGTTGGCCTCCATGCGGTCGGCGATCTTGTTCAGCAGGTTGGCGCGTTCCGTCGTCGAGGTCTTGCCCCAGGCCGTCTTCGCCTTGTGCGCGGCGTCGAGCGCGCGGTCGATGTCTTCGGCGGTCGAGCGCGGGATCTCGCAGAACGGCAGGCCGGTCACCGGCGTGATGTTCTCGAAGTACTGGCGGCCGGAAGGCGCCGTCCACTCGCCGCCGATGTAGTTGCCGTAGCGCTTCTTGAAGGCCACCGGGGTGCCGAACTTGCCAGGGTCGAGCTTGTCCATCTTTGCGTCTCCGATCTGGGTGTGGTCGGCGTCGCCCACTGCGATGCCGCAGGGCAAGGTCTGCAACGCACGTACCCGATCGGGTCGGTGCTTACCCGAACCCGCGCCGCACCCAGGTTGCAGCGTCCGGCCTGAGCGGCTGGGTGATGCCATCGGCGCGCATGTCACAACCGGACGCGCGGGTCGGGATTCGCGATCTGCGACACATCCGTGCGACGATGTCGCAAGGCATGTTGCGTGCTGCGACACGCCAGCAAGATCGAAGACAGAGATCGGAGACAGGCATGAAAGAGGCGCAGGCGCTTTCGTTGCGGATCGAGCACGCCCGCGATCTGTTCTTCATGCAGGGCCGAGACCTGTCGGATGCCGAGGGACTGGCGCCTCACATCTCCCGTTCGTGGCGACGCTGCCGCAGCGTCGACCAGGCCGCGGTCGAGCCGGAACCGGTGCTGCTGCAACACCTGCGCGAACGCCGCGAGCAATCGATGCAGATGCTGGCGTGCGCGCAGCCCGAGCTCGACGGCCTGACCGAGCACGCGTTGAGCGCCGGCTGCGTCGTGATCCTCACCGACCCGTCGGGCCTGATCCTCGAAGAGATCGGCAGCCCCGAGTTCCTGCCGAAGGCGCAGCGCATCGCGCTCGCGCCTGGCGTCGAGTGGTCCGAAACGAGCCGCGGCACCAACGCCATCGGCACCGCGCTGCTGGAGCGCCAGTCGCTGATGGTGCTGGGCGGCGAGCACTTCCTGCCGCAGAACGGCGCGATCGGCTGTGCGGCCTCGCCGATCTTCACCGGCCGCGGCGAGATCGCCGGCGTGATCGACATCTCGGGCGAGGCGGCGCAGGTCAATGACCACACGCTGGGCCTGGTGCGCATGGCGGCGCAGCAGGTCGAGCACCGGCTGATGCTCGCGCAAGCCAGCGGCCACCTGCTGCGCTTCCACGCCAAGCCCGGCCTGCTGGGCACCGCGCGCGAGGGGCTGGTCGTCATCGACGACGGCCGCATCGTCGCGGCCAATCGGGTCGCGCTCGGACTGCTCGGCACCGCCTGGGGCGGCCTGCTCGATCAATCCGTCGAGGCCTTGATCGGCATGCGCTGGTCCCAGCTCGAAAGCCGGGCAGGCCTGCTGACGCTGCCCGACGGCCGACAGATCGCCGCGACGGTCGAGCGCACGGCTCGCGGCGCGACATGGCGCGCGCCGAGCCGGCCGCCTGCGACGCGCGTGGCCGAGGTGCATCCCGCGATGGACGATGTCGCCCCGTTGCTGAAGCTCGCCTGCAAGGTCCTCGATGGCGGGTTGCCGATCCTGGTCACCGGCGAGACGGGCAGCGGCAAGGAGGTGTTCGCCCGTGCGCTCCACCACGCCTCGCGACGCAGCAAGGGACCGTTCGTCGCGGTCAACTGCGCGGCACTTCCGGAGACGCTGATCGAGGCCGAGCTGTTCGGCTACGAGGCCGGCGCCTTCACCGGCGCGCGCCGGCGCGGCATGCCGGGGCGCATCCGCGAGGCGTCGGGCGGCGTGCTGTTCCTCGACGAGATCGGCGACATGCCGCTGCTGTTGCAGACGCGGCTGCTGCGCGTGCTCGAGGAGCGCACCGTCGTGCCGCTCGGTGGCGGGCCGGGCATCCGCGTCGACTTCGACCTCGTCTGCGCCACTCACCGCGATCTTCAGCAGATGAGCGCGGTCGGGGCCTTCCGGGCCGACCTGCTCTACCGCGTCGACGGCTACCGCGTGGCCGTGCCGCCCTTGCGCCGGCGGCGCGACCGGCGCGCCCTCATCGAGCGCCTGTTCGGCCAGCTGGCGCAAGCGAAGCGGCTTTCCATCGACCGGGCGGCGCTCGACCGGCTCGACGCGCATGCGTGGGCCGGCAACGTGCGAGAGCTCAACAGCATGCTGCGCGCGATGGTTGCGCTGGCCGACGAAGGTGACACCCTCGGCGTCGACCAGTTGCCGGATCGCTTCGTTGCGACAACGGCGCAGGATCCGCAGCACCGCCTCGTCGAGGTCGAGCCCGCACTCTCGGACGTCGTCGAGAACACCATCGACCAGGTGCTGTCGGCATGCCATGGCAACGTCGCCACGGCCGCAAAGCGCCTCGGCGTTCATCGCAGCACCGTGTATCGCCACCTGGCCCAGCGCTCGACGTCCCGCTGACCGCCGCATCAGTCTTCGACGAGTTCACCATCTCGCCGTTTCCCGAGCAGATGTTGCTCGCATTCAGCTCATTCCGCTTCCGAGTGGCGAGACACATGATTCATCCCATGCGAAGCGATCGACCGAAACGTCTCCTTCGTCATTCAACTCAACCATGGGAACTACCTGAAATGAAGCTCAAGAACAAAGTTGCATTGATCACTGGCGGCACGTCGGGCATCGGCCTGGAAACCGCGAAGCTGTTCCAGGCCGAGGGCGCCCAGGTGGTGCTGGTCGGCTCGAACGCAGAGCGCCTGGCCGCGGCCGGCAACCAACTCGGCGGCAAGGCGCTGCTGGTGCGTGCCGACATCCGCAAGGTGGCCGACATCGAGCGTGCCGTCGAAGAGGCGCGCGCCAGGTTCGGTCGCATCGACGTCCTGTTCGCCAACGCCGGCGCGACCACGGTCGCTCCGCTGGAGGCGGTGACGCAAGCGTATGTTGCCGACAACCTCGCGCTCAATTTCACCGGCACGTTCTTCACGATCCAGAAGGCGGCGCCGGTGATGGCTCAGGGCGGCAGCATCATCGTGACGACGTCGTTCCTGAACACGATCGGCTTCGCGGGCCTGTCGATCCTGGCAGCGACCAAGGCTGCGGCGCGCTCGCTGGTTCGCACCCTGGGCGCAGAACTGGCGCCGCGCGGCATCCGCGTGAACGCGGTCAGCCCGGGCGCCATCGCGACACCCTTCTACAGCAAGATCGGCCTGCCCGACAACGTGCTGTCGGAGGTCGCCGCCGGCGTCACGCAGAAGATCGGCCTGAAGCGCTTCGGCGATGCCGCGGAACTCGCGAAGACCGTGCTGTTCCTCGCCAGCGACGACTCGTCATACACGACCGGCACGGAACTCGTGGTCGACGGCGGCCTGACCCAGTTTTGAGGACCACCATGGGAACGACGATCCAATTCAAGCGCCCGGATGGCCACGAGCTGCCGGGCTACCTCGCAGAGCCGGCGCAGCCGCAAGGCGCACCCGCGGTGGTGGTGATCCAGGAATGGTGGGGCCTGAACGACCAGATCCGCGGCGTCGCCGACCGCCTGGCCCACGCCGGCTTCCTGGCGCTGGTGCCCGACCTGTACCGCGGCAAGAGCACGGTCGAGAAGGAGGAGGCGCACCACCTGATGGACGGCCTGGACTTCGGCTCCGCCGCCGCCCAGGATGTGCGTGGCGCCGTGCAGTTCCTGAAGACCCGCGCCGCCAAGGTCGGCTGCGTTGGCTTCTGCATGGGCGGCGCACTGACGCTGCTGGCCGCCGCCAACGTGCCCGAGCTCGACGCAGCCGTCACCTGGTACGGCTGCCCGCCGCTGGAGTACCTCGACGCCGGCAAGATCAAGGTTCCGCTGCAGGGCCATTGGGCCGACCAGGACMAGTTCTTTCCGCTGGCGCTGGTGGCCGGCCTGGTGGAAAAGCTGACAGCCGCCGGCGTGAAGCACGACTTCCACCACTACCTGGCGCACCACGCATTCGGCAACGAGCAGGCGGTGGGCGAGGGGCGGATCGCGGAGACGCACCATGACCCGGTGTGGACGCAGAGGGCGTGGGATCGCACGTTCACGTTCTTCGCCAGGCACCTGGCCTGACCCCGTTCTGATGACCTCACAGGAACAATGAAATGCGCATTTCTCCCGGCGACCACGCGGTGATCCACACCAAGGAGGTGGGCGACGAGACCATCGCCGGACTTGGTGTGGGCGGCTCGCCCGGTGGCGACAAGGACGAGGTCTGCGCGCAGGCGGGTGTTGCCAAGGCGGCGGAGCTCCTGAAAAAGTAGTGCGGCACCGTCGAAGCGCGCGACTTCTCAAGGCGACGGGATGCGTCCGAAGTCTGCCAATGCCTCGCGAAGTTGTGGAACGGCGAAGTCGATGAATCGGCGGAGCTTGACCGGCATCATGTCGCGCGACAGGTGGACGAGATGCACCGGGATCGGGTCGACCTCGAACTCCTGCAGGATGAATCGGAGCTTCCCGGCGCGCACGGCCTCTGCCACGTCGTGCTCGAGCAGCATCGTCGCGCCCACGCCGTCGATGGCGGCATCGGCGGCTGCGTCTGGCGACGACACGAGCAATCGCGGTGTGTCCGTGATCGTGTGCAGCTCGCTGGCTTCCGGATGGCGAAAGCGCCACGGCGACAGGAACGGGCTGTTGAACACGACGCGAGGGTAGCCTCGCAGATCCTCGGGGCTGCGCGGCACGCCGTGCTTCTCCAAAAGCGCCGGGCTGGCCACCACCACGACGCGCAACAGCCCGACCCGCGTGGCCACCAGGCTGCTGTCGCGCAGGCGGCCGATCCGCACCGCGACATCCGCGTGGGAGTCGACGAGGTCGATGTTGCGGTCGGATTGCAGGAGCTGTATGCGGATCTCGGGAAACTGCGCAAGGAATTGATGGATGACGGGCAGTACCCGCAGCCGCGCCACCTGCACCGGCGTTGTCACGACGAGCTCGCCACGTGGGTTCGTGAACTCGCCGGAGGCGCGACGCTCCTGCTCATCGACCTGTTCGAGAATTTGCCTTGCCGCGGCAACGTAGTCGGCCCCCGCATCCGTCAGCGAGAGCTTGCGCGTGGTTCGAACGAGGAGCTTCGTGCCGACCATCGCCTCCAGGTCGTTGACATTGCGCGTGAGCGTGGCAACGGGAATCCGCAGTTTCCTGGCGGCCGCCGACAGGCTTCCCTCCTCGACGGAAGAAACCAGCATCGCCATCGCTTCCAGTCTGTCCAATTGACTCACCTCAACAAACCGACGGCGCAGAGCAGCCGGGCTGCGTCCATCGAACGGCCGCGCGCCCTCACTCTACAGGGGCTCGATACGATGTCCCTGACCCTCCGCTATTCCGCCGGTGCTGCGATTCGGCTGCCGAGCGAGGCGCGAAAGCCATCAACACACGCCCGTCCGTTCGCGGGCTTGTGGCATGCTCGGTCTGGCAGGATCTTCAACATCCATCACACGAGAGAGCCAATACCATGGGCATCATCAGCACCATCCTCGTCGGGCTGATCGTCGGCGCGATCGCGCGCTTTCTGCTGCCAGGCGAGCAGAAGATGGGCTGGATCCTGACCTGCCTGCTGGGCGTCGCCGGCTCGATGATCGCTGGCTTCGTCGGCCAGGCGATAGGCTGGTATTCGGTGGGGCAGCCGGCCGGATGGATCGCCTCGGTCATCGGCGCCATCGTGCTGCTGTTCGTCGTCAGCAAGCTCAAGGGCAGCAGCAGCTGACCGCGCCTGGAACGAACCTGTGAAGACTGGCCAGAGGAGTACGACGACAGTAACGGATCCGGCCGCCAGGCCAATGACGGCAAGTCAAAGAGCTGGCAAACGGTTCGTGAACAAGCAAGAGTCCTCTCAGAGTCAAACCTCAATCGGAGAGCGATCCCCCGCGGAGGCCTTGTCGGCAAGCAGCTCCCATTCGCTTCGAAGACTCTTGAGAGCGTAGTCGGCAAAGTGGCGTACTCGCGGGGCCAGATGCAATGCATGCGGGTACACGACATGCAGCGGTGCGCTGGGGATGCTGTATCGCCCCAGCACGCGCACCAGCGTTCCATCCCTCAGTTCCGAGCCCACATCCCATATCGACTTGAGAAAGATCCCACCGCCGGCGAGCGCGAGCGCTTTGGCCGCGTTGCCGTCATTGCACAGGAAGGTCGCGTTCACCTCGGCCGAGACCGGTTTGCCTTCGTGCTGGAAGAGCCAGTGCCGCGTGCTTCGCGTGCCGTAGAGGATGCAGTTGTGCGCTGAGAGTGCAGCAGGCGTGTCGGGAGAGCCGAAGCGCCGCAAGTAGTCCGGCGCGGCGCACAGGACGAGCTCGCTGTCGGCGATGTGGCGTGCCGTCATCGTCGAGTCGTCGAGCACCCCGAAGCGCAGCGCCAGGTCAATGCCTTGCTCCACGAGATCCACGACGTCGTCGCTCAAGACGAGCTCGATCCTCAACGCCGGATGCATGGCTTGGAACTGCGCCGCCAGCACTGCGAGATAGCGCGTACCCAGCATGCGCGTCGCCGTCACCCGCAGGTGTCCGTTGATGTCGGTGCGGCTGTGCTGCATCACCGCCTCGGCCTGCTGCACCTCCGCAAGGATGCGCACGCAATGCAGGTGAAAGCGTTCGCCTTCCTGCGTCATTGATTGCCGCCGTGTGGTCCGGTTGAGCAGGCGAACGCCCATGCGCGCCTCGAGGCTGGCCAAGCGCTTGCTGACCACTGCCAGAGACAGGCCCAGCTCGTTCGCGGCCCCCGTGAGACTGCCGGCACTGGCGACCTTGTCGAAGATCGTCAGCTCGACCAGGTTGTCGATCATTGTTTCCATATTATTGATTGTGAAATCGTGATCTCAGTCTTTATCAACCGGATGGCGATAACTATAGTGCCTTTCACCACTTAACAGAGCCTCCACGATGAAACGCACACTCCTTGCGGCCTTCCTGGCCGCCGCTGTCGCCACCAGCTTGGTCGCCACGGTCTCATCCGCGGCCGAGGCGCCTGCGACCAAGGTGAGCCGCTATCAAGCCGGCTATTACCACTTCAAGCTCGGCGACTTCGAGGTCGCGGCGCTCTCCGACGGCACGCTGCCGATCCCGACGCTGAAGCTGCTCACCAACGCCCGGCCCGGCGAGGTGGCGTCGCGCCTGGCGGACATGTATCAGACGACCGAGGTCGATGCCTCGGTCAACGCCTACCTGATCCGGGCGGGCGACCGCCTGATCCTGATGGACGCCGGCACCGGCGAGCTTTACGGCCCGACGTTGAACAAGCTCGAGGCCAGTCTCAAGGCGGTGGGCGTCACCCCGGAGCAGATCACCGACATCCTGATCACGCACATCCACACCGACCACACCGGTGGCTTGATGGATGGCAAGCGCATCGTGTTTCCCAACGCCACGGTCCACATCGAGCAGAAGGAGGTCGCGTACTGGCTGAATCCCGAGAATCGCGCCCGGGCGCCGGATGCCGCGAAGAAGTACTTCGACGAGGCTTCGGCCAAGGTGCAGCCCTATGTCGATGCGGGCAAGGTGAAGACGTTCTCCGGCGCGACCGAGCTGTTCGCCGGCATCCGTTCCATCCCCGCTCCGGGCCACACACCGGGCCACACGTTCTACGCGCTCGAGAGCAAGGGCGAGAAGCTGGTGTTCTGGGGCGACCTGGTTCACGTGGCCGAAGTTCAGATGCCCGACCCGGGCGTGACGATCGTCTTCGACGTCGATCCCAGAGCCGCCACAGCAACGCGCAAGAAGGCGTTCGCCGACGCGGTCAAGGGCCGGTACTGGGTCGCGGCCGACCACATCTCGTTCCCCGGCGTCGGCCATCTGCGCCGCGATGGCACAGGCTACCGGTGGATCCCCATGACCTACGTGAACGACCACTACGAGGCGAAGTGACCCATGCGCTGAAACGTTGCCGGCCTCCGGAGTAAAGGCATGTCCTGCATCGACGGCTTCGTGATCGCGGTTACCGCCGGCATACCCTCGCTTCAATCAAACCGTGGCTGCCAATGTCCACAAGGCAGGTTCGCATCGGAACTAGCGATCACGATTCATCAGGCGAACTTGACCAAGTCCTTGAAGATCAGTTGACCCCAGCTGTTTCCGCGCGCCTGCACAAGCAGTCCACCTTCTGACAGCCCGCCAAGTTTGATCGGCGAGAAGCCGAGATTTTCAGCAAGCGCACCAATCTCCGCTGCGGCGCCGTCATCGTCGCTCGCCAGGAACACGACTCTCCTGCCACCATGCACGGCAGGATCCTGGTCAAGGACAGTAGCGACCAGATGGTTGAAGCCCTTGACCAGTCTCCCACCCGTGAAGGCCTGCGCGACAACCTTTGAAGAAGGCTGTCCTCCCAGTGCCTCAGGGGACACGCCATAGGCATTGGTCACATCGATGATGGTCTTCCCCTGCCAGGTCGGCAGCGCCTTCGCGACATCCGGGTGCGACTCGAAACGGACTGCCAAAAAGATGACGTCCGCCTTGACGGCTTCCGCCAGTGTCTTGGGGATGATCTGGGGTCCGATCGCGGCGGCAGCGGATGCAAAGCTTTCCGGGGCGCGCGTGGTTGCAACGGCTACTTCGATGCCATTGCGGGCAAACGCCTTGGCGAGAGCGTGGCCGATCTTGCCGAAGCCGATGATTGCGTAGCTCATATGTGTTCTCCTTGGGTTCAGCGGGTCAGAGTTGCGCCAGGCCGCCGTCGACGGCAACCTCGCTGGCGGTCATGAAGCTGCTGTCCGACGACGCGAGAAAGGCAGCCACCGCTCCGATCTCCGCCGGATCGGCCATGCGCTGGAGCGGCGTCATCGCGGCGTAGACCTTCTGGCCTTCCTCGCCCAGCGCTTGCTTCGCGAGTTCGGTCGCCGTCGCCCCGGGCGACAGCACGTTGACCCGGATGCCGGTGCCTTTCAGGTCCTCCGCCCAGGTCCGCGCCAGGTTGCGCACTGCCGCCTTGCTCGCGCTGTAGGCGCTCATTCCCGGGGCGCCCGTGGTGCCGGCGCTCGATCCGGTCAGGATGATCGAAGCGCCCTTGCCCATCAGCGGCAGCGCCTTCTGGACCGTGAAGATGGTGCCCTTCACATTGGTGTCGAAGGTTTCGTCAATGTGCTCGGCGGTGACCTCGCCGAGCCGAGCCTGGCTTCCCGCCCCGGCATTGGCGAGCACGATGTCGAGGGTTCCGCGCTCGGCCTTCACTGCCGCGTAGAGCCGGTCGAGGTCTGCCTCATCGGAGACCGAGCCCTTCACCCCGCGGGCATTGGGTCCGAGCTTGGCCACAGCGGCATCGAGCGATTCTTGTCGGCGGGCGTAGATGAAGACGAAGGCGCCTTCCTCGATGAAGCGCTTTGCTGCGGCGAAGCCGATGCCGGTCGCGCCGCCGGTGATCACGGCGGTCTTTCCATTCAGTCTGGTCATGTCAGAGATCCTTGGTTGCGTTGCAGGAAAGCTGGAGAAATGCTTGCCTGAGGACAACTATGGAGTTCTGATAACCTAAGGACAAGTATGCACTTTTTGGTAAGTACCTAAAAATGACGACGCCTCCTGAAATCTGCGACACCGGCTGCGGGCTGAACGCGACACTGCGCGTCATCTCGGGCAAGTGGAAACCGCTGATCCTGTTTTTCCTGCGCGACGGCCCGAAGCGCTACGGCGAACTCAAGCGCCTGACCCAGGGCGTCAGCGACAAGGTGCTGATCCAGCAATTGAAGGATCTGGAGGCTGATCGCGTGCTCGCGCGGAACGACTACAAGGAGGTGCCGCCGCGTGTGGACTACACGCTGACCCCGCTCGGTCGCAGCCTGGCCAACGCGATCGTTCCCCTGTGCACCTGGGGAACCGAGAACGCGGCGGAGATGGCAAGCATCTTCGCCAAGCGCGACGTGCCCTAGCGGGATGGGGTGGCTTCGAGACGGAGGTCCGGGCAGTCGTCGATGGTAAGGTGCGCGCCTTGGCCGAAAGGCCCCCAGCGCCGCCATCTCGATCGTGAACGATTCCGCCGCCCCCCTCTCCCCTGCGCTCGACGACCCAGCTCCCTCCTCTGCGGCCGGACGGACCCCGCCGGCCAGGGACCTGTCGGCCCATACCCCAATGATGCATCGGGGTGTTCTGCTCTGAAGCTCTGTCCACAGCATTCCGAATCTACGCTGTTCTCTACGCGACGGTCGAGATCAAGAAGACTTCGCTCGCCGTGGCGTCCCGCATGTCCGGTTTGCAGCGGTTGCAGTCGGTCGCTTCGAGCTATTGACCGGCCGCTTGCTGTCTCAATGCGGTCGCTACAGCGCTCCGGAGATTTCCGAACGATCGGCCAAGCGACGCGGCACCGTCGGACGCTCGTCATCGCGTCGTGCCGCCAGCGGATCGGGTTGGGTTGAACGTCCGCTGTGCGCCTGCGCGAACTGGCACTATCGACCCTGAGCGGAAGTAGCACCAGGACTGATGAATCGCCCTAAAGCTGCCGTTCAACGTTTGAGATAACCGGCAGCGCCCGGCTTGCCGGACGATGTCCGGTTGATTGAAGGGTTAGGCCTCACTCTTCCGCCTCGCTCTTCGGGCGCCAATAGTAGACATCGAGATCTACCCTACAAACACCGCGCTCGAGCGCTGCCGAAGACGCGGCCTGCTGGTAAGCGGCGCTGACTGCTGGTCCCAGATGTTTAATCCTTGGCCATTTTGGCAGAGCAATTCTTGGGGAGGCTTCGAGAAGTGCACTACCAACATCTTTGTCTAAGGGCACTTCAAGCAGTTCTCGGAGGTGACCGAGATTGAAATGCGCAGCCAGATCGGTGTTGTAGACGACGTCTCTAAGAAAGAGATTTATTGCTTTCCGTGCCGCTCCCCAATTTCTAGCATTGGCCGGAAATGCCTCTTTGAGAGACTCGGTGGTTCTATCGAGCCATGGCGAGAAACTTTCGGCGGTAAGTTGACCTACTTCTGAAAGATTGATTCTTCCAAGAAAGCTTCTTGCGATCGCAATGACTTTGGGTGCACCCTGCTTCCGTAGGGACGATGGGCCTATTGCAGCCTGTGCGGTTCGGCGCTTCAGCTTCTCTAGGAATTCATTCTGATGTGTGCTCATGCGCTATGAGGCCTAACGTGTTATGGGGAGACAGAAGCTGCTGCATAACATCGGCGTTGTCCGAATAACAACATCGCGGCATGCGGTCTCAATCCTTTGATTCATCAGCGATTTATCCCAGTTTGCAGTCCCGCCCAGGCTACTAAAAAATCCGACAAATGCGGCACGGGTTACAACTGATCCGACGCATCAAACCCCCCAAAGCCCATGCGGCTGCAAAGCTGTCATTGGGGCCTTCCGCTCCTGGCCGTGCACGACCGTGGTGATCCTCAGCGGCAGAGCGCATCAATGCACCCCTCGAAATCCGGAAACTCGGCCTTAGGGATGGTCTGCATAACCGCCGCGACGCGCGCCGGTGATGCCGAGGAGGCAGGATGCGAGTTTGCTGTCCCGCTGAAGCAGTAGAGAAGCCCGGCGTCGCGGCCGCACCGGATCGTTTGGGCCGTTCGATGCGGCCATCGAGCGCACTGCGGGCGCACTCATCCCGCGGCCATCAACTTTCTTCGCGCCATCCACAAGTTCGACAGCGCGAACAGCGTGACGATCTGCGCAGTGTTCTTGGCAAGCCCTCGGTATCGAACCTTCGTGTAGCCGAACTGCCGCTTGATCACCCGGAACGGGTGCTCGACCTTGGCTCTCACGCTGGCCTTGAGTTGCTCGATCTGCTCGCGCTTGAAGCCGCTGGCCAGGAACGTGTTCAGCGCACGGCGCTTGCCCGCCCTCATGGCGACATGCCACTCAGGCCCTTGCGCCTCGGCTCGCTTGTGAACGCCCTGGTAGCCCGCATCCCCGAACGCGATCTCTTCCTGGCCGTGCAGCAACGCGCCGGCCACGTTGATGTCGTTGACGTTGGCCGACGTGCCCACCACCGTATGCACCAGGCCCGACTCGGCGTCCACGCCGATGTGCGCCTTCATGCCGAAGTACCACTGGTTGCCTTTCTTGGTCTGCTTCATTTCCGGGTCGCGCTCGCCCTCGAGGTTCTTGGTCGAACTCGGCGCGTTGATCAACGTCGCGTCCACCGCCGTGCCTGTGCGCATCAGCAGACCCTTGGCTTGCAGGATGTCGTTGACCACGCGCAGCATGTCCGTCGCCAGGTCGTGGCGCTCCAGCAGATGCCGGAATCTCAGGATCGTCGTCTCGTCGGGCAACCTCGCCATCACCCCGTCCAGCTTGGCGAACTCGCGGTACAGCGGCACGTCGTGCAGCGCCTCTTCCATCGCCGGATCGCTCAGCCCGAACCACTGCTGCAGATAGTGAATCCTCAGCATCGTCTCGATGCCGAATGGTGGTCGTCCCGTCTTCGCCCTCGGGTAGTGCGGCTCCACGATTTGCACCAGTGCCACCCACGGCACCACCCGCTCCATCTCTTCCAGGAACTCCCGTTTGCGCGTCTTCTTGGTCGACAGATTCAGTCCCAGTCCCAGTTGCTTCATCGGCTCAACTCGCTTGGCGATCATGCCCATTGCCTATGCAAGGCCCGGGCCGGTTTTGCAGAGTTTCCTTAGCTCGCGAAAGGACTTGCAGGGCGGACTTCCTGGATTCGGGTGAATGCGCCATCGCGAACGCCGCAAACTGACTGTTCTCTGGCCTCTCGTCGGGATACGAGACGGCCTCGAAGGGCCCCAGTCCGCCTGCTAATAGCCACAGGAAGTCATGAATGGTGCTCGCGACGACGCCTTTCTCTCCTTCCGAGCCGAGAAAGACGACCGGCTGGTCAAGAAGMGGCAGATCTTTGCGTACGCTCCAGATGGCGGCATATCCGCCGGTGCCGTCCTGACCGAATACCAAGAAATCCGAGCCGTCGACTTCTTCGTTCCCAGTCCAAGCCCGGAACCAGTCTCGGGTCTCCTGAGYCGACAAAAAGCTATCGAAGGGTTCAAAGTCAATTCCTTCGCCGCCAGCGTAGTCGAACTCTAAAGCGAGAAGGGCGCGAAGAAGCTCTGGCATGGAAGGAAAGGCTAGCAAGTGTGGAGGCTGCGAGGGATCATAGCTGCAAGGTACGGCCCTTGAAACCGGACACCTTCGACCGACGGCATGTGGCCGACAGTGTATGTTCGCCGCGTCGCTCGCGACCAGTCGGTCGCACGCCGTTCCGTCTCGCTGGGCGACCGCTTCCAGGGCGATGGACGAAGGGGCGCAGTCGGCCATGAGCTGCCTCTCGCCAGCGACGGCTTTCGGGCAAGATGCTCATGGGGCAATCACACAATATGGGAGCACCGTGAATCACGGCCTACAGCCGGACCTGCGCGGGCCGCAAGGACGGGGCGATAGCTGGAGAACACATGCACGGATATGGCGAACGGAACGCGGCTTTGGCAGTCAGGAAATTCCAAGCGCTCGTACGTCGACGTAGGACACTTCACCTGCTGTGGTGGATTCCTGGAGCATTGCTTGTTGTCCCTTTGCGTGAGGTGTTCAATCTGCTGCCGCGCGATCTCTTCACCTTCGAGCCGGGGATGGCCTTTGGATTGTTGACGTGGGCCGTTGTCTGGCTCTGGCTTGGACGTCAACTCACCAAGACCAGATGCCCCTATTGCTGCGAGCGTGCATTCGGCCCGCGCCCGTTCGTGTCGGTGCGGCGCATGCGATGCGTTTCCTGCCAAGAATCGCTGTTCGACTGAGCGGTTCTGAGCGGCGACACCCGACCGAGGCTGTGTGAAAACCCCGATCCGCGTTCGGCCGCTTCTGCGTAGAGTTTGCAGGCATATCGAGAAGGAGTCGATATGCGCAGGTTCGTTGAAGGGCAAGATCGGCATCAGGTGACGTTGCTGCCTGAGTCGCTGGACGAGTTCATTGCCGAGGACAATGCGGTTCGCGTGGTCGACGCGTTCGTCGAGGAACTGGATCTGGCATCGATGGGCTTCGAGGGCACGACG